>DATHDT010000089.1:0-8761 GCA_035318905.1 Gemmatimonadales bacterium
CGGCGAGCGGGAAGAGCAAGTAGCGACGCATGAAAGCCTCCTGGCAGGAGAAACGACGTCTCAGAACGAAGCGGAGGATCGCGCAGGCACGTCAAGGGCGCGTCAAGCCCTAGACGGGGGGGCGGCAGCCTGCCAGAATCATGGATTCCCTTATCGAGGTAACACCAATGCTGGTTCGTACCTGTATCCTGGCGCTCGCCATCAGCGCCTCCCAACTCGCCGCTCAAGCCTCAACCATGGCCGCCCCTGAAGCATCGAAGAGTCCCGTCGCCGACGCGCTGCGCCAAATGCAACAGCGCTATGCCCGCATCCTCGTCGGTGCCGCCGAAGCGATGCCCGCGGAGAAGTACAACTATCGCCCCACGCCGGCGCAGATGAGCTTCGCGCAGATCCAGCTCCACCTCATCAACGAAGGCAACGATCTCCTGTGTGGTAAGGTCGCGGGCATGACGCCGCCCACGCGGACGGCGATGGATACGACGGCCGGCAAGGACGTCCTCGTCGCTCGCCTCAAGGAGAGCTTCACCTTCTGCCAGCAGGCGTTCGCCAAACTCGACGACTCGAACTTGAGCGCGCCGATCCAGCTCTTTGGCCCCAATCCGTTCACACTCGCGTCCGCGATGATGATCACGGTGGGTGACTGGGCCGACCACTACAGCCAGGAAGCCAACTACCTCCGGCTCAACGGCGTCCTGCCCCCAACCGCCCGGCCGCGCACCCCATGAAGCAGATCCTCTGCGCCCTGGTGCTCGGCGCGCTTGGTTGCATGCCGCCGGGCAGCGCGGCCGACGCGAAGAAGGCGATCGACGCCAACAACGCCACCTGGGCCCGGCTCACCAGCACGGGTCACGCCGATTCGATCGCGGAGTACTACGCCCAAAACGCCGTGGTCATGCCGCCCAACATGGCGCCCACGCGCGGGAAGGAAGCGATCCGCGCGTTCTTCGCGACGCTGAACGCCGTGAAGCCTACCCTCACGTTGCGCGCGGACTCGGTGTGGACGAGCGGCGCGGCAGCTGTGGAACAGGGACGCTGGTGGTGGAAGTGGACCGGCGCACCGCCCCCGGGGATGCCTGGGGCGGACTCCGGCAAGTACATCGTTCGCTGGGTGAACGAAGGCGGCAAGTGGCTCATGGCCCAGGATATCTGGAACAGCGACGTCGCCCTGCCGACGCCCCCCGCGCCGGCTCCGTCGCCGGTCCGGCGCACCACGACCAGGCGGACCCGCCGTTAGTCAGTAAGACGATGAAAGGGGCGGGGCTCAACACCCCGCCCCCCCCTTCGCAACTCAATCCTGAACCGGCAGTCCGCTCGGCACCCGCGCGGGCACCAACGCATTCAGATCTCGCGCCGCCGGGTCCGTGAGCGACTTGAGGAACGCGACCAGGTCGCCGATCTCACTGTCCGTGAGATTCAGCGGCGTCCGCACGCGGAAGTCCAGCGTCATGAGGATCGAGTCGAGCGTCGCAGCGTCGCCGTGGTATTGGTCTCGCACGGCCGGTGCCAACTGAGAGACGTCGAAGCCACGCAACGCCCGATTGACGTCGTTGTAGTGACGCACGACCGCCTCGAGCGTGGAATACACCCCATCATGGAAGTACGGTGCGGTCAGCTCGACATTGCGCAGCGGCGTCACCCGAAAAGTGAAGCGGTAGAAGGGATTGTTGTCGATGACCCCGCCGCGACCCACATCGAGCGGGGCGCTCGCGCCCACGCCCGGCCCGAGCTGGGGCGCCCCCGTGTTCGCGAACTCCCCCCCGCCGAGGAACGGGCCGCGGTGACAGGTGGCGCACCGGGCCTGGGTCTGCAGAGGGACCGGGAGGATCCGCGTGCCCGGCGTGAAAGGCGTGCCGAAGAAGAGGAGCGCGCCACGCTTGGCGTCAGCCGACAGGGCCCCGTCGTCCCGCGCGAGATAACGGTCGAAGGGCGAGTTGGTCTTCGTCAGGGCTGACATCTGAAACGCGGCGATCGCGGTGGCCGCATGCTGGAAGCCGAGCTGGTTCGTCGGCGTCCCCGGAAAGGCGGCGTTGAACAGCGTCACGTATTCCGGGATCGCCAGCAGGCGCTGCATGACCGCGTGCCACATCTCGACCCATTGACTGTCGCCGAATTGCGCGAGCTCGTTCGGGTTGCCGAACACATCGAGGTCCCCCGGCTCGCCGCGCATCTCTCGCCGGTTCGTCACCGGAAACATCGCCTGGGCGGCGAGCACGTTCGGGAGACTCGGCGGGAGGGCCGTACCTGCGGGCGTTTGGAACGCGCCGGGGCCGGGGCCGAAGCGTGCGACGCGGCCGTCCCAGAACACGTAGAACAAGCCGAGCCCGGTGTTGAGTAACGACGGCGCGTTCCGCGGCACGAACTGGCGTCCCGGACCCAGCGTGCGCGAGGGGCCGAGGCCCGTTCCGCCCGTGCCGATCGCCAAGGGCAGGCCGTCCGTCGTGTGCTCCGATGGCAGGTGACACGTCGCGCAGGCGATGTCGCGATTGCCGCTCAAGACCTTGTCGAACATGAGCGCCTGGCCGAGGGCGACGAGGGCGGGACTCTGCTGGGGCATCCCGCCGATGGGGACCACGCTCCATTGCTGGAGACTCTGACGGAGCTGGGCGTCGATCGAAGGAGGCAGGCCCTCCGGGGGCGTTACCTCGTTGCACGCAGCCGCGAGCACCAGCGCCGCGAGGCCCAGCGTTCTGACATGGTGTGTCGTCATATATCCTCCTTGCCGCTTAGCGGAGCGGCAGCGACAGCGAGATCTGATGGGTGGTCGTACTGACGTCGGTCAGGTTCAGCGGGCCCGTTGGCGCCGCGAGGATCGAGCCGCCGGCGAGGGCGACGTCGCGACCCCACAGCACCGGGAACGACACCGCGCCGGGGCGGCCCGCGCCGTGGGTCACTCGGCCGCGATAGCGGATCTCGAACTCCGGAAACCGCAGACTGAGACCCCAGGTCGGCGTCCACTCGAGCCAGCCCGTCTCCAACGCCCGCTGCATCAGCTGCACGTTGTCGGTCTGGGCGAGATGGTAACGCACGGAGCGAACCACGAGCCCGAATTGGATCTCGGCGGCTTTCCCAACCCCCTGCAGCTCCACATCGCGGCTCACACCCATCCGGAACACCGCATTCGTGAACCGGAAGCGGTTCTCGACGGTCTTGCCGCCGGTGCCAATCGTGTCGCCCAGAGCCGTCGCGACCGGCGCCAACGCGTCGGCCCAGGTGTAGCTCCGGATCGGCTCGAAGATGGCGTCCACGCCGAAGGTCGCGGGACCGCGCGTCTTGGAGACCCCAATGCCGAAGTTGTAGGCGAGGGAACGTCCGGGATCGCGCGGCAGCACCGGTACGTTGGTCAACTCGTAGTTCGGGATCTTGGGGTGGGACAGCCGGTTGACCGTCGCCAGCCAGCCGACGCGCCACCCGGATGCCCCGATCGGGCGCGCGTACTTGAGGTGCAACCCCCAGGTGTTGGTGTGATCGGCGTTCTGCTCGAGCCGCGCCCGCTCCACCATACTCTGCAGCCCCGGATCCCAAATGATGTCGACGTACGTCACGTCGTGCGTCGCCGCGAACCGGTTGTGCAGGAGCACGGCCTCGAGCGAGCGACCGCTCTCCCAATCCTTGAGGAGCCCGAGCCGCAGATCGAGGGCGTGACCACTTTGTTCGACGCGCCGGCTTCCCGAATACAGGAGGTCGACGCCATCGAGCGCGTGCAGGCCCGACCACAAGACGCTGGCGCCGAGCGAAATTCGGGCGTTCGGCAAGACCTTCCCGGCCATCGCGAAGACGTATTGGTTGCCATGCGCGCGCGTGTCGGGCCCGGGAATAGGTGGCACGAGGGCGACGTCGTTGAGGACGAACCCTCCCCGGTCGATCGGCGGCCGGCTCGGCTCCACCTGCTGGAGCGTGAGCGCGAGGCCACCGTACCACGCGCCGGAGCGCACGAGCGCCGCGAGCGGGAGGGAACGGCCTCCGCCGGCATTGCTGGACAGGTTGTAGACAGTCGGCGCACTGAAGAAACGACTCGCCGCGACCCGCGCACCTGTCCCTGGATTCACGAACGGATCCTGCAGTGCATCCGCCAGCGCGATCGAGACGCTCCCCATGCCCAGATTGTTGGATGGGAAGATCTGGAACTGATCGCCCTGTGCGATCGGGACCGTTCTGATCGGGATGATCTGGGTGGACGCAGGACTGGATACGGCACACAGCAGGAGAGCGCAACGGACGGCCCGGAGGCCGGAGGCTGTCATACGGCACCTCGAGGAAAAGGGATGTTTTCACAATCACACGAGGTACCGAAGGCGTCAAGCGTTCGTCGCGGCTTCCAAGTGTTGCGTGGCCGCGACGAATTCGGCCAACGTCAACGCCCCTCCCCTAGCGCACGTAGTTCTTTAGCTGCACCGTTTCCCCTCACAACCCTTCTTCTGGATGAGGCCGTCATGACTCGTCGTGTGTGGACGGCTGTCGCCGCCCTTCTGCTGTACGCGACACCCGGCACCCTCGTTGCCCAAAACCGCATCACCCTCGACTCCACGCTCCTCGCCGGTTTCCGCTGGCGCAATGTCGGGCCCGCCAACATGATGGGCCGCGTCTCGAGCGTGGTCGGAATCCCGAGTCCCTCCAAGACGTTCTTCGTCGCGGCCGCGGCGGGCGGGATCTGGAAGACGACCAACAACGGGACCACCTTCCGGCCCGTGTTCGACAACGAGCGCTGCGTCGCGATGGGCGAGCTGGCGATCGCGCCGTCGGACACGAATCAGGTGTGGGCGGGGACCGGCGAAGAAGACTCGCGCAACACGATCTCGCCGGGGTGCGGAATCTTCAAATCGGCAGACGGAGGTCTGACTTGGAAACTGATGGGGCTGGAGAAGAGCGGCGCCATCGGCCGCATCGTGGTCCATCCGACCAACCCGAACATCGTGTACGTCGCCGTCCTGGGCCAACCGTGGGCGCCGAACGCCGAGCGCGGTCTCTATAAGACGACCGACGGCGGGGCCACCTGGAGTCTCATCAAGTTCATCTCCGACCGCGCCGGGTTCGTCGACGTCGCGATGGATCCGTCGAATCCCGAGGTCCTCTTCGCGGCGAGCTGGGAGCGGCAGCGTGGGCCGTACTACCTGAACTCGGGCGGCCCCGGCAGCGGGCTCTGGAAGACGACCGATGGGGGCAAGACGTGGACCGCGGTCACCGGCGGTGGACTCCCCGCGACGACGAAGGGCCGCATTGGCATCGCGATCGCTGCGTCCGACCCGCGGGTGATCTACCTGATGCTCGAAGCCGACACGACCGCCAACCCCCGCCCCGACAAGACCAAGGCTCCGCAAACTCGGCCGTCGGGCCTCTATAGATCTGGTGATGGGGGAGCCACGTGGGAAAAAACGAACGGCAACAACGTGCGCCCCTTCTATTACTCACAGGTACGCGTCGACCCCAAGGACCCGAATCGCGTCTACTGGTCGTCGACGCCCGTCAACTTCTCCAATGACGGCGGCAAGACCGTCGGCAACGCGACCCAGGGGATCCACGTCGATCACCACGCGATGTGGATCGATCCCAATGATCCCAATCACTTCATCGTCGGTGACGACGGCGGCGTGGCGATCAGTTGGGACCGCGGCGGCAACTACGACTTCCTGAACACGTTCGCCATCGGCCAGCCCTATATCGTCAGCTACGATATGGGCTTCCCCTACCGCGTCTGCGCCGGGTTCCAGGACAACGGCTCCTGGTGCGGCTACTCGCGCCGGCGCCAGGGCGACATCACCAACGCCGACTGGACGACGGTCGGCGGCGGCGACGGCTTCTACACGGCCCAGGATCCGACCGACGCGAACATCGTCTACGTCGAGTCGCAGGGCGGCAACATGTCGCGGCTCAACTTCGCGACCGGCGAGCGCACCAACCTCCAGAAGCCAAACTGGCGTCCGCGCTACCAGATGTTCGAGGATTCCATTGTCATTGAACGACCCGATACCGCGAGACCCGCAGCCGCCGCGGTTGCGCGGCGCCTTGCAGACCTGCGCTCCCGTCAGAAGGCCGACTCGAACGACACCGACGTGCGCTGGAACTGGAACACGCCGTTCCTGATCTCGGCGCACAATCCGGAGATTTTCTACGCCGGTGCGAGCAAGGTGATGAAGTCGACGCGCCGCGGTGAGGACCTCTATCCGATTTCGCCCGACCTGACGACGCGCGACACCATGAAGATCCGAGTCTCGACGCGGACGACGGGCGGCGTCACACCCGATGTCACGGGCGCCGAGACCTTCTGCACCATCGTGTCACTCTCGGAGTCGGCGCTCCGGCCCGGCGTGCTGTACGCGGGCACCGACGACGGCAACGTCTGGCTCACGAAGAACGACGGCGGCAGCTGGGAGAACCTGACGGGCCGTTTCCCCGGCGTGCCGGCCGGCACGTACGTGAGCCGCATCGAGCCGTCGCGCTTCGACTCGGCGACCTTCTACGTCACCTTCGACAACCATCGCAACAACGACTTCGCGCCCTACGTGTACGTGACCACCGATTTCGGCAAGTCGTTCCGCTCGATCGCGAGCAACTTGCCCACCGGCGGCCCGAACTACGTGCACGTGATCCGCGAAGACGTGGCCAACAAGAACCTGCTGTTCGTTGGCACCGACGTCGGTGCCTATGTGTCCTTCGACCGTGGCGCCTCGTGGCAGAAGTTCATGAGCGGGTTGCCCACGGTGCCGGTGCACGACCTGAAGATCCACCCGCGCGAGCGGGAGTTGATCGCCGCGACGCACGGCCGCGCGCTGTGGATCGTGGATATCGCGCCCCTCGAGCAGCTGTCGGACAGCGTGATCGCGGCGACGGCGTA
Source organism: Gemmatimonadales bacterium (assembly GCA_035318905.1). Taxonomy (GTDB): domain Bacteria; phylum Gemmatimonadota; class Gemmatimonadetes; order Gemmatimonadales; family GWC2-71-9; genus 20CM-2-65-7. The sequence continues at coordinate 6,830 of DATHDT010000089.1, forward strand.
TCTGTTCCAGCCGAAGACCGCGTACCAGTACGGCCAGTCGCCCCTGGGCGGCGGGAGCCCCGGCCACAAGGCGTTCCGCGCGCAGAGCCCGCAGTATGGCGCGGAGATCGTGTACCGGCTCACGGCCGCGAACAGCGACCGCCGCGCGCGCACCCGCGTGGTGATCCGTGACGTGATGGGCGATACGGTCCGGACGATTCAAGGACCCGCGGGCCCCGGTCTACACCGCGTCGCCTGGAACTACGCGGGCAAGACGCCCCCGCCCACACCGCTCTCGCCTTCGCAGAAGCGCGACAGTGCCTGGCTCGTGGCGCGCATCACCGTCGTGTTCGACTCGTTGATCAAGGCGGGCGGCAACGCGCAGCTCCTCGATCCGATCAAGACCTCGCTGCTCGCCGGTGACGTGCAGGGATTGGCGCAGCGCTTCGGGTTCGGTGGTGGTGGAGGTGGTGGAGGAGGAGGCGGTGGAGGCGCAGCGGCGGCGGGCGCGCGTTTCGTCGAGCGCCCCGGTGAGACGACGCCGCGCGCCGTGAGCGCGGCCGGCGCGGCCGGGGCGGCCGCGGCTCCCGCGGCAGAAGGCGGCGGTGAAGGGGGCGAGGCCGCGCCCGATCCCGGGCTCCTGGGGCAGCTGGGCACCCTGCTGCGTCGTCCCGGCCAGGGTGGCGGTGGTGGGGGCGGCGGCGGGTTCGGGGCCCTCGGCTTCATCGCCCAGGCGTTCGGTCGGGCGCCTGCCGGCGGAGGTGGTGGTGGATTCGGCGGTGGCGGCCCCGCGGCGGTCGCGAGCGGCGATTACCTGGTCAGCATCACGGTCGATGGCAAGACTCTCTCCCGCGTGTTGCGGGTCGAGCGGGTCAGCGGCTCGGGTGCTGGTTCGACCTTTGTCTTCGACGATGACGATCCGTAACTGATGGCCTTCCTGGACACGAACCACCAGCGCGCGGCGCTGGTGGTTCTGCTCTTGGGGTTTGCCCTCGCGTGGGCCCTCGCGCCCTACGCGACGGGGCTGATCGGGATCCCCGTGTTGTACGTCATCTTCGCGCCACTGCAGCGCTGGCTCGCGAAGCGCATGAAACCCTCGCTCGCGGCGACGCTCGTCGTGCTGCTGGGTCTGTTCCTGATCGTCGTGCCCGGCGTGTCGTTCGCGGGACTCGTCGTGAACGAGGCGCAACAGATCGCGACGGGCGTCGTGAAGAGCCCCTTGCTCGCTCGCGTGGCGCAACTGCGCATCGGCGGCACCGACATCGGCCCCGAGCTGGCGAACCTGGGTCGCAGCATCGTCACCTGGCTCGGCACCAGCGCGTTCACTCTGGTGGGGACCGCCACGCGTTTCGCCTTGAATCTCACGATCGCGTTCTTCGGTCTCTACTACCTATTGCTACGCCCCGCGCAGATCTGGGAAGCCGTGCGGCCCTATATCCCATTTTCCGCTCTGAACGCCGACAAGCTGCAACAGCGCTTTCACGACGTCACGATCTCCACGCTCATCGGCACGGGCGTCACCGCGATCGTCCAAGGAATCCTCGTGGGCATCGGCTTCGCGATCACCGGACTCCCCAACGCGGTCTTTTGGGGCGTCGTCACCGTGATCGTCGCGATCCTGCCGGTCGTGGGGAGCGGACTGGTGTGGGGACCGGGGGTCCTGGCGCTCGTGCTCGATCACCGCTACGGCGCCGCTGTCTTCCTCGGCTTGTGGGGCGTGTTGGCGGTGGGCGGCGTGGACTACGTCATCAGGCCGTGGGTCTTTAAGCGGTGGGCGCAGATCCACCCGATCGTGACGGTCGTCGGAGCGGTAGCAGGCGTGCCGTACTTCGGCATCCTCGGACTGTTGATAGGACCCTTGGCTGTTTCCTACTTCTTTGAGCTGGTGAGGATGTACCGCGAGGAATACCTAGGCTAGGACCTGCAAAGGCTAGACGCACAGACGCACCGCGG
>DATHDT010000090.1:0-2586 GCA_035318905.1 Gemmatimonadales bacterium
TTCCACTGTCGTGCGGTTCTTCATGGCGGCGGGTTCACTCTCTCTTCTTGCGTCCATTGGCCTTCTCCTTCTGTTTCAGTTCCTCGACAACCTCGTCCAGCTCGTCGAAGCGTGAGTCCCAGAGCTGGCGGTGCCTCTCGAGCCATACCGTCTCTTCCTCCAGTCGGCGCGGGCCGAGCCTGCACGTCCGCACGCGCCCGACCTTCTCCGTGGTGACGAGCCCGGCCTCCTCCAAGACGCCGACGTGCTTCTTCAGGCCCGTGAGGGTCATGTTGAACTTCGCGGCAAGGTCCGTGATCGAAGCGTCTGCACGTCCGAGCTGCTCCAGAACGCCGCGTCGGGTGACGTCCGAGAGCGCGGCGAACGAGGCATCGAGGCGGGCCCTTTCATACTGAACCATGTGGCTCAGTATGTAACATGCGGACTTGCGGCCGGCAAGGGAGACTGAGGGCTATCGGTCGCGCCGCTTCTGCTCACGCAGCATGAAGAGGTAGAGGCTCTCGACCTTCTCGCGCGCCCACGGCGTGCGCCGGAGGAACTTCAAGCTCGAGGGGACGCTGGGGTCCGTCGTGAAGCAGCGGATGTTCACCTGCTGGCCGAGCTCTGGCCAACCGTAGTGCGCCACCAGCTGGTTGAGAATCTGCTCGAGCGTGATGCCGTGAAGAGGGTTGTGCGGTTGGGTGCTCATTGTCTCCTCGGGGACGCGGTGCGCTTGGCAAGGAGACTACCGGGTAGAGGCGGACGGAACGAACGGCAATCTTTCGCCGGCGCAGCCGATGTCGGCGTATGACTGCCGCGTTGCCGCCTCACCCGCCCAGCGATCTGCGTCCCTACCAACGCGCCGCGATCGACGCCGTGCTCGCGGCGCGCCGCGCGGGCCGGCGTCGCCTGCTGGTCCATCTGCCGACGGGCGCCGGCAAGACCGTGATCTTCTCGCACCTGGCCAAGCTCGCGCGACGCCAGGTGCTGGTGCTCGCTCATCGCGAGGAGCTGCTGACGCAGGCGCGGGAGAAGCTGGTCCGCGCGCTCGAGGGCGACGCCGTCGTCGAGATCGAGCGCGGCGCGCTCCGGGCGTCGACTGGGGCAAAGGTGCTCGTGTGCTCGATCCGCTCGCTGCACGAGGAGCGGCTGGCGCGCGTCCTGCGGGGCCGCGACGTGGGGCTCATCGTCTATGACGAGTGCCACCACGCGGCGGCCGAGGACAACCTGCGCGTCCTGCGGCAGCTGGGCGTGTTCGAGCCCGCCTTCGACGGCACGCTGCTCGGCTTCACGGCCACCACCGCGCGCGGCGACGGACAGGGGCTCGACGAGGTGTTCGAGGAGGTCGTCTACACGCGCGCCCTGCCCGAGCTGATCGACGATGGCTACCTGGCGCCACTGCGCGGCTTCCGGATCTCGACGACGGCGGATCTCCGCAAGCTGTCGCCCGCGGGCCTCGACTACGACGAGGAGGAGCTGGCCGAAGCGATCGACATCGAGGAGCGAAACGCCCTGGTCGCGCGGTCGATCCAGGAGCTGGCGCGCGACCGGCGCACGATCGCCTTCTGCGTGACGGTCAATCACGCGCGGCATTTGGCGCACGCTCTGAACGCGCTGGGCGTGCCCACGGGCATCGTTCACGGCGCCATGCCCGGCGAAGCGCGCGCGCAGACCCTGCGCGACTTTCGTGACAGGCGCACGCACGTCCTCACCAACGTGGGCGTCTTGACCGAAGGCTTCGACGATCCGGGCGTGTCGTGCGTCGCGATGGCGCGGCCCACGCGCTCGGAGGGCCTGTACGCCCAGTGCGTGGGCCGCGGGACGCGCCTCTTCCCCGGCAAGACCGACTGCCTGATCCTGGACTTCGTCGATCTGACGACGCTGAGTCTGTGCACGTTGCCGTCGCTGTTCGGCACGCCGCGGGATCTGGATCTGCGCGGGGGAGATGCGAACGAGGCGCGGCGCGTGTGGCAGCGCATCGAGTTCGATCGGCCGGGCTTCGAGCTGGAGGCGGGCGCGGTCACGCTCGCAGACATCCAGGACCGCGCCGCCAGCTTTGATCCGCTGACGCTGCGGCCCGACGAGGACGTCCGCGCGATCTCGATCAACGCCTGGTTCTCCCTGGGCCGGCACGGCCTGGGGCTGCATTTTCAGCGAGGCGCGGACCGCGTGAACGAGGTGCTGGTCCTGAGGCGCCCCGGCCGCGGGAAGGTCTGGGAGGTCGTCATGGACGACCGGCCGATGACGCGCTTCGGGCGGATCGAGGAGGCCGTCGACGCCGTGGACTTCGAGATCGAGCGGATGGGCCGGGCAACGGCGCTGTCGGCCAAGCACGACGCCAGCTGGCGCCGCGCCGCCGCGCGGGGCGATGCCCTGCGCCTGGCGGTGTGGCATCGCCTCCACCCGCGACGTGGCCCGGCGTAGCCAAGAGGGGAGCGCCGCTACGGCGGCAACAGCGCGTCGATGATCGCGGTCAGCCACGTGCCAGCGCGCGAGTCGAACAGACTCATGTTGACGGGGTCTTCCCAGATCGCCCACCCGACGCCCGCGCTCTCGCACTGCTGGCGCACCGTCGTCACGAGCCGGACGCGCGAATCCAGCGCGCCG
>DATHDT010000091.1:0-4898 GCA_035318905.1 Gemmatimonadales bacterium
AGGCGGCGCGGGCTTGGGCTTCCGGTCCTTCGGGATGCGGGATACGGGAGGCGGGATGGGTGAGGGCTCGGGGGCCTTGATCTCACGTGCAGGCTTGTCCGCATCCCGCATCCCGCCTCCCGCATCTCGCTTCTCGCCCCGGCCCCTAAGCATGGCGAGGGGATGCCACCCCACCGTCACGATCCCCAGCGCCGACAGCGCGAAGAGTCCCGCCAGCACGGCTCCCGCCGTCCCGACGGCCCCCTGGATGCCGCTCGCCAGGAATTGCGGGAAGAGGCCGACGAGCTTCTGGGACGCGGTCCATTGGGGGTAGGCGTTGGGAAAGACGGGGCCGAGGCCGATCGCGATGCCGTAGGGGACGAGGAGGATGAGGCCGGCGCCCAGGGCCGCGGCACGCCCCCACGAGAGCGGTCCCAGCCGCTCGAAGGCCGCCAGGGCCCACCCAACGCCCAGCACCGGCAGCACCACCGCGCCCAGCCCGAACATCTGCCACAGCGTGCTGCCGATCGCGCGACCCCAGCTGCCGGTCAGCGGGAGCTGCAGCAGCGTGAGGCCGAAGAACAGCCCCAGCAGCAGTGCGGCGACGCCGATCAGCTCGTTGCGGGCTTTCGGATTCATGCCGTGATGCGGCGGTCGGCGTACACCGGGACGACCGTAAAGCGGTCGGGACGCGCGCAGAACGACACGTCCTCGCCGAGACCGGTTTCGACCAGCTGGTGGGCGGCGTCGCTGGCGTCGAACGCGTCCTCCCAACCGCCTTGCTGTGCTGCCAGGTCGAGCGAGACCTGCGCGGCGTCGTTGAGACGCACCTTCCGCGCGCCCTTCTTCACCTTCTGGATGAGCCGCCCCGCCGTATAGGCGTCCTCGAGCGCGAACTGCTTCTCCCGGCCGGCGCAGATGATCACCAGGTCCTCGCGCTCGGCCCACAGGACGCGGGCCCGCTCGGCGACCGCGCTGAAGTTCAGGGCGGCCGCGACCAGCACCGGGTCGCCCCCCTGAGCCGCGACGAGCGCCGGCGTGCCGTTCGTGGTCGCGAGATAGACCGTCTTGCCGCCGACGGCCTCTGTCGTCATTTCGCGCGGCGAGTTCCCCAGCCCGAATCCCTCGATCTTGACCATGCGCCGCTCGCCCGCGAGCACGATGCCGTTCTTCTCGAGGTTCGCGGTGAGCCGCACCGCTTCCTCGGACGTCGCGGCGGGGACGACGGCCTTGGCCCCCGCCGACAGGGCGGTGACGATGCTGCTCGTGGCGCGAAGCACGTCGATGACGACGACCCCCCGGCCCGTGAGATCACCTGCGTTCAGGCCGAGTGGGGTGAAGTAGACGTCAATCTTCATGTGGGGTCTTTGAGGAGCTGCGGCTCGCGCTCGAGGAACTTTGTGTCGACCTTCCCCGCGATGAAGTCCGGGTGGCGCATTACCCGGCCGAGGAATGGAATCGTCGTGGTCACGCCCTCAATGATAAACGAGTCGAGGGCCTGGCGCATACGCGCCAGCGCCTCTTCCCGGGTGTTGCCGTGCACGATCACCTTGGCGAGCAGGGAGTCGTAATAGGGCGGTACGGTGTAGCCGGCGTAGATGTGCGTGTCGACCCGGACGCCCGGCCCGCCGGGCGGATGATACGCGGTGATCAGGCCCGGGGACGGCTGGAAGTTCCGCGCCGGGTCCTCGGCGTTGACGCGGCACTCGATGGCGTGCCCGCGCAGCCGGTTCCCGTTCATCACGAACGACAGCGGTTCCCCCGCGGCGACGCGGATCTGCTCCTTCACGAGGTCGAAGTTGGTGCACATCTCCGTCACGGGATGCTCGACCTGGATCCGCGTGTTCATCTCCATGAAATAGAAGGAGCCGTCCTCGTCGAGCAGAAACTCGATCGTCCCCGCGCCCACATACCCGATCGAGGCGGCCAGCTTCACCGCCGCGTCGCCGATGTCTTCCCGCAACGTCTGGTCGAGCGCGGGACTCGGCGCTTCTTCGACCAGTTTCTGGTGGCGACGCTGCACCGAGCAGTCGCGCTCGCACAGGTGCATGACTTTCCCGTGCGTGTCGCCCATGATCTGGAATTCGATGTGGCGCGGCCGGGCCAGGTACTTCTCGAGGTAGACCGCCCCGGAGCCGAACGCGGCGAGGGCTTCCTGCGTGGCGAGGTTGAAGGACTGCGTGAAGTGCTCCTCGTCCGCGGCGACCCGCATCCCCTTCCCGCCGCCCCCCGCCGCCGCCTTGATGATGACCGGGAACCCGATCTTCGCGGCGATCTTTAGGCCCTCCTCGGGGGACTCGACGGGACCGGGGGAGCCCGGCACCGTCGGCACCTTGAGCTTCTGGGCGATCTTGCGGGCGGTGGCCTTGTCCCCCATCTGGCGGATCTGGTCGGGCGTGGGACCGATGAACGTGATGTTGGAGGCGGCGACTTTCTCGGCGAATTCCGGGTTCTCGGCGAGGAAGCCGTAGCCCGGATGGATCGCGTCGGCGCCCGTGATCTCCGCGGCCGCGATGAGACGGGGGATGTTCAGGTAGCTGTCGCGGCCCGGCGGCCGGCCGATGCAGACGTCGTCATCGGCGAAGCGCACGTGCAGGCACTCGCGGTCGGCCTCGGAGTACACAGCGACCGTCGCGACTCCGAGCTCCTTGCATGCCCGGATGACCCGCAAGGCGATCTCCCCGCGGTTCGCGATCAGCACTTTCTGGAACATCAGGGCGTCAGCTCGATCGCTCCGGCCTGGTCGGCGCCACCCAGCCGGTTCCCGGACGAATCCACGCCCGACACCTTCAGGGCGAACTCGCTCGGGTTCGAACAATAAAAGATCGCGCTCTCATAGCTGATCACGCCCTGCTGATACCACTGGAACAACGACTGGTCGAAGGTCTGCATCCCGTACTGGACGGATCCCTCGGCGATCAGGTCGGGAATGCTCAGCTGCTTCGAAAGGTCGCGCACGTTGTCGGCCACCGCCGCCGTGTTGATCAGCACCTCGGCCGCCGGCACGCGACCGCGGCCGTCCTTGCGCGGGACGAGGCGCAGCGAGATCACGGCCTGCAACGCGGTGGACAGGAGGTGGCGGATTTCGTCGTGCTGGTGTGGCGGGAAAAACGAGATGACGCGGCTGATCGTCTGTGTCGCGTCGGTCGTGTGCAGCGTCGAGAAGACCATGTGACCCGTGTCCGCCGCCTTGAGCGCGGTGTCGAGCGTCTCCATGTCGCGGATTTCGCCGATCAGGATCACGTCGGGGTCCTGCCGCAGCACGTGCCGCAGCGCGGAGTTGAACGACAGCGTGTCGTTCCCGACCTCGCGCTGCGAAATGTTCGCCAGTTGATCGCGATGCAGGAACTCGATCGGGTCCTCGATCGTGATGATGTTGACGCGCCGGTTCGTGTTGACGTGGTTGATCATCGCCGCGAGCGCGGTCGACTTGCCCGACCCGGTCACGCCCGTCACGAGGACGAGGCCGCGCGGCTTCAGCGCGATCTCTTCCATCACGGGCGGGAGACTCAGCTCCTTGATCTGCTTCACCTCGTAGGGAATCGCCCGGAACGCGAACGCCACGGTGCCCCGCTGCTGATACACGTTCGTGCGGAACCGGCCGACGCCGGGTACGCCGATCGCGAAGTCCGCTTCCTTGTGCTCGGCGAATTCCTTCACCTGGCGCGGCGTCATGATCTGCTCGGCGAGCGACTTCAGCTCCTCGGGCTTCAAGGCCTGGGTGTCGAGCCCCACCAGCTCACCGTTCACGCGGATGGTCGCCGGGCGGCCCACCTTGAGCAGCAGGTCGGAGCCATTGCGCTGCACCATCGTCGTGATGGCTTGCTTGAAGTTGAATGCCGCGCCAGTCGCCTCAGCCATTGGGATCCACCCGGTAAAGGACCTGCCCGAATTCAACCGGCTGTGCGTTCTGGACGCACACTTCCTTTACCACGCCGCCGACCTCGGACTCGATCTCGTTCATGATCTTCATCGCTTCGATGATGCATACCACCTGGCCGGTGTTCACCCGGGTGCCGACCTTGGCGTAGGGCTGGGCTCCCGGCTCCGGCGCCGAGTAGAACGTCCCGACCATGGGGGATTTGATCTCGAGCAGATGCGAGACCGCGGGCGCCAGGGCGGCGAGCGCCGCCGCGGCGTGACCAGCGGCCGATGGCGCGATGGCCGCCCCGGAGGGGGCAGCCTGCGACACGAGCACGTGTTCGCCGGTATTCCCCATGACGTGCCCGGCTTTCGAGACGCGCACCGACGACCACGCCCCGAAGAGGCCGCGCCGGATCTCGATGGCGCCCACGTCCGGGGCGTCCTTCAGGATCTGCACGAGCTGCGCGATGATGTCGAGCTTCATACCGTGAAAATACCCCCCATCGGGCCCTACACCAGTTCCACGAGATCCGTGCAGCCATCAGACAACAACACGGGGCCGTCCGCCGACAGATGAACGTCGTCCTCGATGCGCACTCCCCCCCGACCCGGCACGTACACCCCCGGCTCGATCGTGACGACCGCGTCCACCGGCAACGGATCCACCGCGGTCCGCGCGAGTCGCGGCGCTTCGTGCACCTCGAGCCCCAACCCGTGACCGGTGGAGTGGCCGAACGCATCACCGAAGCCACGCGCTTCGATCGGATCACGAGCCAGGGCATCGGCGTCGCGGCCGGGCATCCCCGCCCGCACCCCCTCGCGCGCCCGCCGTTGCGCGCCGGCGACGAGATCGTACATGGCGCGCTGCGCCTCGGTCGCCCGCGCCCCCACGACGACCGTGCGCGTGATGTCGGCGCAATACCCGTCGACCACGGCGCCAAAGTCTAGCAGCAGCCACTCCCCCACCGCTACCGTGCGCCGGCTGGTCTGCGCATGCGGCAGCGCGCTGCGCGGCCCCGATGCGACAATCACCGGGAACGGATGGCCTTCACTGC
>DATHDT010000092.1:0-15886 GCA_035318905.1 Gemmatimonadales bacterium
TCCCGAGGCGAGGAGCTTGGGAAGAGGCGCGGTGGAGCTGAAGAAGGCGTCTAGGGGAAACCACGACTCTGCTATTCGTTCGTGCCCGGACCACAGCGCAGCTAAAAGCAAACTGAGGTCCGTCGGCCGGCCGCTAAACCGCAGCCAACCAGAAGGGCCCACTTCGCTCTCGATGAGAAAGTGGCTCCGCAAGACCATGAATCGTTTCCCGGACATAAGCTGGCCGATCGAGGCCGCGCAGACGTCTTCCGCTTCGACGATCCAGATGTCGGTGTTCCGTGTGCCATTCATCGTGACGACAAGCTCCACCGTCACCCGTCCCGGATCATCGGATTGAACCCGTCGAATGCGAAGAAGACCATCGTGTCTGAAGGCCGCGCTTCGTGTCAACCTTAAGAGCCTCGGCAGCACAGGTGGCTCCAGTTAGGAAGTCGGCCTGATGGTAACGCCACACTGTAGCCCGCGCCACGCAGACCCCAAACGCTGACGGGCCGCCCAGCGGGGCGGCCCGTGTACTTTCCAACGTTCCAACGGTCCAACTTACTTTCTGTTATTCACTGCCATCTTCAGCTGCTTGCCCGCGCGGAATGCCGGTGCAATCGACGCCTTGATCTGAATGACGCCACCCGTCTTCGGGTTGCGACCCATCCGCGCCGCGCGCTTGCGTGCTTCGAAATTGCCGAAGCCCGTGATCTGCACTTTCGCACCCTTCTTCAGCTCGGTCGCGATGATGCCCTTGTCGTCGAACAGGGCCTCGACCGTGCGCGACGCGTCGGCCTTGGACATCTTGGTCCGCATGGCCAGCGCTGCGGTCAGCTCGGCTTTGTTCACTGCGGTCTCCTTGTGAGGGACAGTCTCCAAAAAAGCCCGAAATTCCGCCCCTATCGCGGGGGGGCGCCCGAAAACCCGCATAAGACCGGCATTATCATAGGGTATCCCCAAAAAAACCGCAAGTTTCCTAGGCTTCTTGACCCTGCCCCATACGTCGTGTAGCCTTCCGGCCCATGTTCCACGGAACCCGACCAGGCTGGATAGAGGTGATCTCGGGAGTGATGTTTTCCGGGAAATCGGAGGAGTTGATCCGGCGCGTGCGACGCGCCGTCATCGCCCGGAAGACCGTGCAAGTCTTTAAGTCCCATCTAGATGCGCGTTACGCCGGCCTCTACTCCGTGACCTCCCACGACGGGATCACCGTCGATGCCGAGCCGGTCGACTCGAGCGAAGAGATCCTCCGCAGCATCCGCCAGGGGACCGAAGTCATCGCCGTGGACGAAGCCCAATTCCTCGATGAAGGCATCGTCGCCGTCGCGAACACGCTCGCCGACCGCGGCGTGCGCGTCATCCTCGCCGGCACCGACGTGGATTTCCGCGGCCTGCCCTTCGGCGCGATGCCGACGTTGATGTGCGTCGCCGAGGTCGTCGACAAGTTCCAGGCGATCTGCGTCGTGTGCGGCGGACCAGCCACGCGCAACCAGCGCCTGGTGAATGGCAAACCCGCCAAGTGGGACAGTCCAACGATCATGGTGGGAGGTCGGGAGTCGTACGAAGCCCGGTGCCGGCACTGTCATAAGGTGCCCAGGCAGGATGAAGATCAGACCGCGCTACTCTAAGTGCTCAACGTAGCCCTCACCGGCAACATCGCCGCCGGCAAGTCCACCGTCGTCGACTGGTTCCGTGGCTGGGGCGCGACGGTGATCGATGCCGACATCCTCGCCCGCGAAGCCCAGGCTCCGGGCAGCGACGTCCTCACCACGATCGTGCGGCGCTTCGGCAGCGGCGTGCTCGCGAAGGACGGCAGCCTGGACCGCGCGGCGCTGCGAGCCAAGGTGATGGGGGATGATGACGCCCTCTCCGCGCTGAACGCGATCGTGCACCCGGCTGTGCAGAGCCAGCGGGAGCAGTTGCTGGAGGCGGCTCGGCAGCGCGGCGACGCGCTGGTCGTCAACGATATTCCCCTGCTCTTCGAAGTGCTCGATCCCAAGCAGTTCGACGCGATCATCGTGGTCGACGCCCCCGTCGCGTTGCGGCGCACGCGCCTCCGCACCAAGCGCGGCCTGTCGAACGAAGAGGCCGACCGCATGATCGCCGCGCAAATGGACGCCGGGCGCAAACGCGCGCTGGCGCAATACGTGATCGAGAACGACGGATCCTTGGACGCGCTGGAAGCTCACGCGCACGATGTCTTCATGGAGCTGCGCCGCCGGGCGGCCGGAAAAGCGGAGGGCACTCTGCTCCTCTGTTCGGCGGACGCGAAGGACAACGCGAAGACCCTCGGCGCCATCGCGGCGCGCTACACCGATGCCGGCGCGCGCGTCGAGCAGGCCAGCGGCAAGACCGCCGCGCTCTCCAAGGCGATGCGCGCGGCTCCTCCCACCGTCACGATCGCGACCGAGGGGGCGAGTAGCGCCGCGCGCGCGGCCTGGACCGACGCGGGACGCCCGGGCAAGTTGCTGTGTCTATCGGAAGACCCCGACCCTATCGCGGTGCGGCTCGATTTGCGACCCTGGGGAAAGGGCCCCGAAGCCGTGGCGCTGACCGAAGAAGGCGGGGCCGGTCTAGCGCCACGCGCCGATGTCTGGTAACCTTCGCCGCGACTCGAACCTCTATCGCTTCTAGGGGCCCATGTCCAACATCCCCAAGGACCTCCGCTACACCGCAGACCACGAATACGCCCGGAAGACGGACGCGGCGGGCGTCGTCCACGTCGGGATCACCGATTATGCGCAGGGGGAGCTGGGTGACGTGGTCTATGTCGACCTGCCCAAGGTCGGCGCGGTGCTCGACCAGAAGGCAGTCTTCGGCACGATCGAAGCCGTGAAAGCCGTCTCGGAGCTGTACTGCCCGTTGGCCGGGGTGGTGGTCGAGGTCAATGGCGCGCTCGAGAAGGATCCCGCCCTGGTGAACCGCGACCCCTACGGCGCAGGGTGGATGATCAAGCTCAGGTTGAAGACACCCTCCCAACTGGACGCGCTGCTCAGCGCCGACGCGTACAAGCAGCACATTGGAGAGTGAAAGCGACCTTCCACGGCCACGCCTGCTTCCTCCTCGAGGGGGGGGGGGACGGCAAGCGGGTCGTGATCGATCCGTTTCTCACCGGTAATCCCGCCGCGGTCATTGGTCCTGACAAACTCCCGAAGCTCGACGCGATTCTGCTCTCGCACGGCCACGGCGATCATCTCGGCGACGCGATCGCCCTCGCCAAGCGCGACCAGGCGACCATCGTCGCCACGTACGAGCTGGCGCAGTTTTGCGGCGACCATGGCGCGACGATCCACGCGATGCACATCGGCGGCGCGCACCAGTTTCCCTTCGGCCGCGTCAAGCTGGTCCCGGCCTTTCACGGCGGCCGCGTCGACGGCGACCCGACCGGCAAGTACACGACGAACCCCTGCGGCGTCGTCGTGACCATCGATGGCAAGACCGTGTACCACACCGGCGACACGGCGTTGACCGTCGAAATGCAGCTGCTCGAGGGACGCGTGGACCTGATGCTCGTGCCGATCGGGGACAACTACACGATGGGCGTTGAGGACGCGGTACGCGCCGTCGCCTTCGTGAAACCCAAGATTGTTATTCCTATGCACTACAACACGTGGGACGTGATCCGGGCCGACCCCCGGGCGTTCCAACGCGACGTGGGCAGCCAGGCGCAGGTCGTGATCCTCGCGCCGGGTGAGTCCTACCAGCTTTCTTGATAGAGACGACATGACTCAGGATGTGTTCGCAGACCGTCACATCGGACCGTCGGAGGCCGACCAGCGCGCCATGTTGGCGACGCTCGGGTACGACTCGCTCGACGCGTTCATCGCCGCGGTCGTGCCGCCCGATATCCGGCTGAAGGGGCTGCTCAAAGTCCCCGCGGCTAAGAGCGAGCAAGAGGCGCTCGCCGAGCTGCGCGCCATCGCAGGGCAAAACCAGGTGTTCCGCTCGTACTTGGGGCTAGGATACCACGACACCTACACGCCGGGCGTGATCCTCCGCAACGTGCTCGAGAATCCGGGCTGGTACACGGCCTACACGCCGTACCAGGCGGAGATCGCGCAGGGCCGCCTCGAAGCGCTCCTCACCTTCCAGACGATGGTGTCGGACCTGACGGGTCTCGAGATCGCGAACGCATCGCTGCTCGACGAGGGCACGGCCGCCGCGGAGGCCATGCACCTGACGGAAGCGGTGTCGACTTTCGATCGCCAGGGCAAGACGACGTTCCTCGTGGACGCGGGATGCCACCCGCAGACGATCGCGGTGGTACGGACGCGCGCCGACGTGCGCGGCGTCGAGGTCGTCGTCGGTGATCCCGCGACGTTCAAGTTCGGCCCGGGCGTGATCGGGGCGCTGCTCCAGTATCCGGCGACCGACGGCGCGATCCGCGACTATCGGTCCCTGTGCAAAGCCGCGCACGATGCCGGCGCGTTGGTGACCGCCGCAACTGACCTGCTGGCGTTGACGCTGCTCGCGCCGCCAGGGGAATGGGGTGCCGACATCGCCGTCGGTAACTCGCAGCGGTTCGGCGTGCCACTCGGGTACGGCGGACCCCACGCCGCCTTCTTCGCGACGCGGGATCAATACAAGCGCCATCTCCCGGGTCGCATCATCGGCGTCTCGAAGGACACGGCCGGCCGGCCCGCCATGCGCATGGCGCTCGGGACGCGCGAGCAGCACATCCGCCGCGAGAAGGCGACGAGCAACATCTGCACCGCGCAGGTGCTGCTCGCCGTCGTGGCGGCGATGTACGCCGTCTACCACGGCCCCGCGGGCCTCAAGCACATCGCGCAGACGGTGCACGGCCACACCGCGGCGCTGGCCCACGCACTCAAGGCCCTCGGCTACCGGCTCGCACACGAGGAGTTCTTCGACACCATCGCAGTGGACGTCAAAAAGGAAGATCAGGCGAAGATCCTGAACGCGGCGGCGGCGAAGGGGATCAACCTGCGGGCGCTGTCGCCGACCCGCATCGGTGTGGCGTTCGATGAGACTGTGACCAAGGCCGATGTGGAAGATGTGGTCGCGGCGTTTGCGGCCGGCAGCGTAGGGGCGCAGCATGCTGCGCCCCTACAGCACGCGCCATCCGCGATCCCCAAGGGGTTAGCCCGCGCCTCTGCTTTCTGCACGCACCCGGTCTTCAACACGCATCACTCCGAGACCGAGATGCTGCGCTATTTGAAGCGCCTCGAGGATCGCGACCTGTCCCTCACATCCGCGATGATCCCGCTCGGCTCGTGCACCATGAAGCTGAACGCGACCACCGAGATGATCCCCGTGACGTGGCCCGAGTTCGGGCGGCTCCACCCCTTTGCGCCGCGCGAGCAGGCGCGCGGGTATACGACGCTCTTCGGGCAACTGGAGGCCTGGCTCGCGGAGATCACGGGATTCGCCAAAGTGTCGCTCCAGCCCAACGCGGGCTCGCAGGGCGAGTTCACCGGGCTGCTCGTGATTCGGGCCTACCACCGGGCGCGCGCTCAGGAGCACCGGACGACGTGCCTCATCCCGCAGTCCGCGCACGGGACGAATCCGGCGAGCGCCGTCATGGCCGGCATGGAAGTCGTGGTCGTCAAAACCGACCCGAACGGCAACATCGACGTCGCCGACCTGCGCGCCAAGGCCTCGCAGCACAAAGCCACACTCGGCGCCTTGATGGTGACGTATCCGTCCACCCATGGCGTGTTCGAGGCGTCCATCAAGGAAATCTGCCGAGTCGTGCACGACAACGGCGGGCAGGTCTACATGGATGGCGCGAACATGAACGCGCAGGTGGGCCTGTGCCGGCCCGGCGACATCGGCGCCGACGTTTGCCATCTCAATCTCCACAAGACGTTCTGCATCCCGCACGGTGGCGGCGGTCCCGGGATGGGGCCGATCGGCGTGGCGGCGCACCTCGCGCCGCATTTGCCGACGCATCCCCTCGTGGATCTCGGCATCGCGCAGAGCTGCGGCGTCGTGTCGGCGGCTCCGTGGGGCAGCGCGTCGATCCTGCCGATTTCGTGGGCGTACATCGCGCTGATGGGCCGTGACGGACTCGCGCAAGCGACGAAGGTCGCGATCCTCTCGGCGAACTACATCGCCAAGCGCCTCGCCGGCGACTACAGCCTGCTGTATGCCGGCCAGCACGGACTCATCGCGCACGAATGCATCATCGACACCCGGCCCTTCAAGGCGTCGGCGGGCGTGGACGTCGAGGACATCGCGAAGCGGCTCATCGACTATGGCTTCCATCCGCCGACCGTGTCGTTCCCCGTCGCCGGCACGCTGATGGTGGAGCCGACGGAGAGCGAGCCGAAGGCGGAGCTCGATCGCTTCTGCGATGCGCTGATCGCGATCCGTGGAGAGATCAAGGAGATCGAGTCGGGGACCGCGGACCGGGAGAACAATTTCCTCAAGCAGGCACCGCACACGCTCGCCGACCTGCTCGCGGACGCGTGGGACCGGCCCTACAGCCGTGAGCGCGCGGCGTTCCCCACGCCGGCCACGCGCGACCACAAGATCTGGCCCCCGGTCAGCCGGGTGGATGGCGCCTTCGGGGACCGGAACCTGGTGTGTGCCTGCCCGCCGGTGGAAGCCTACGCGACCGCCTGACGTCGGTCCGGATGTGCCGGATGTGATCGACTGGCAGCTGCTGGTCGAGTCGCGCGGTCAGAGCGGCGCCGAGAACATGGCGATCGACGAGGCCCTGCTCGAGCGAGCCAATAGGTCGGGTGAATCGTTCCTGCGACTGTATCGCTGGGACCCTCCCTGCCTGTCGCTGGGTCGGAACGAGCCGGCTCTCGAGCGTCCAGGGATCGCGACGGTGCGCCGCCCCACCGGCGGACGGGCCGTCTGGCATGAGCATGAAGTCACGTACGCCGTCGCCGCGCCAATCATCACCTTCGGCCGCCTGAGGGACGCGTACCGCGCCATTCACGAGCAGCTCGCGGCCGCGCTGCGGTCCCTGGGCGCTGATGTGACGCTCGCCGCTGACCGACCGACGCGCCCTCTGCGCGATCGCCCGAACGCCTGCTTTGCCGAGACGGTTGGCGGCGAAGTTCTGGCGGGCGGCCGCAAGCTGATCGGCTCGGCGCAAGTTCGGCGCGGTGCCGCGTTCCTGCAGCACGGGTCGATCTTGCTCGACGGCTCTGCGGAAACGGTGAACGCCACGACGCTGCGGCAGGTTCTGGGGCGCCCGGTGACGTTCGACGAGGTCACGACGGCTATTGTGGCCGCGTGGGACCTGGCGCCGCTCAGCGCACCGTGAAATGTTAAGCGCCATGCCACATCAGCGCCGTCTCGCGTTCGTCCTCGCCACGCTCGTGCTCGGCAGTACGGCGTGCCAACGCTCGGGCAGCTGCACGGGCGCGTATTGCGGCACGCTCGTCTTCGCCGTCGTCGGAGAGCCCGACATCCTGCTGCCCCCGTCCACGCAGGAGGGCGTGTCGCGCGACATCGAAGAGCAGCTGTTCCTCAAGCTGGCGGACATCGGTCTCTCGACCAACACGATCGGCGACGAGGATTTCCAGCCGCTCCTCGCCGAGCGGTGGGAGTGGGACGGGCCGCTGACCCTCGTGTTCCATCTCGATTCCCGCGCGCGCTGGCAGGACGGCCAGCCGGTGACCGCCAACGACGTCGCGTTCACGTTCGACGCCTACACCGATTCCCTGGTGGCTTCACCCTACCGGGCCGCGCTGCGTCGGGTCGCGAGCGTCACGGCGCGCGACCCACAGACGGTGGTGTTCCGGTTCCGGGAGCGGTATCCGGAGATGTTCTACGACGCCGTGTACCACATGCGCGTCCTTCCGGCACACCTGCTGCGCGGCACACCCCGGGATCAGTGGAGGACGGCGCCCTTCGGGCGGCAGCCGGTCGGGAACGGACCGTACCGCTTTGTGTCGTGGAAGGCGGGCCAGACGATCGAGCTGGTTGCGGACTCCACGTTCTTCCTGGGCCGGCCGGCGATTCGCCGTCTGATCTGGCGCTTCACGCCCAACTTCGACGTGGCGACAACCCAGCTCGTCGCAGACCAGGCCGACGGCCGAGACCAACTCGTGACGCCGGATAACATCGAGCGGGCAAAGGCGGCGCCGCAGCTGACGATCTATCCCTACCGCGGTGCGACGTACGGGTACCTGGGGTTCAATCTTGCCGCCAATGGCGACACGACACAGCCGCATCCCATTTTCGGGGATCGGGATGTGCGCCGCGCCCTGACGATGGCGGTCGATCGTGCCAGTCTCCTGAAGAGCATGTTCGGCGCCTACGCCAAGGTCCCTCCGGGGCCGGTGTCGCAGCTCTGGTGGATCTGGGATCCCGAGCTGCGCCAGCTTCCTTACGACACCACGCGCGCGAAGTGGACGCTTTCGTCGCACGGGTGGCGCGACACGGATCACGATGGCGTTCGGGATCGCGATGGCCAACCTATTGCCTTCCACCTGCTCGTCAGCTCGGTCAGCACCATCCGGAAGAGATACGCCCGCCTGATCCAGGAACAGCTCCGTCAGGTCGGCGTGCAGATGGAGATCGACGAGGTCGACAACAGCGTGGTGACGGAGCGTATCGCGGCCGGCAAGTTCGACGCGGTGATGCTCGCGTGGCAGACCGATCCCACGCCGAGCTCCGGGGTCCCGCAGGTGTGGACGCGCGGCGGCATCGGGCGATCGAACTACCTGCGCTACGACAACCCGGCGTTCGACGCGCTCGTCGATCGGGCCACGAGCGCCGCCACGCGGGAGCAGGCGCGGGTCGCGTGGCGCGGCGCCATCGAGACGGTGAACGCCGACGCCCCCGCGATCTTCCTGTTCGCTACGGACAACGTGGCCGCCTTCCACAGTCGGGTCGCGGACGTGCGCATCCGCCCCGATTCGTGGGCGGCCCTGCTGCGCACCTGGCGCATTCCCCCGGACCGGCTCATCGATCGAGATCGCGTGGAGCCTTAGGTGACGGCGTGGCTGGTGCGGCGCGTGGCGGCGTCGATCGGCATCGTCTTTCTGGTCGTCACACTCACTTTCATTCTGATGGACGTGGCCCCGGGCAAGCCGATGCTCGGGCCCGACGAGCGGATCGTCGACCCCCAGGCCGAAAAAATCCTCAGGCGGCAGTTCGGTCTCGATGGTACGCTCGACGTCCGGTACGTGAGCTACCTCCGCCAGCTCGCGCGCGGAAACCTGGGCGTGTCGTTCGGGCTGCGCCGCCCCGTCGCCGACGCTCTCGCCGAAGCGATTCCCAACACGCTGCTCCTGGCGGGCGCCGCGCTGCTCATCGATTTCCTGATCGGCCTGGCGCTGGGCGTGTACCAGGCGCTGCGCGTGCACCGTCTCCAGGACGTCGTGCTCGGGAACGTGACCCTGTTCCTGTACTCCGTTCCGACCTTCTGGCTGGGGCTGATCCTCCTCCTCGTCTTCGGGGAGTGGCTCGGGTGGTTCCCCGTCGCCGGCATGAGCGATCCCATCCTCTGCCCCACCGTCTCTTCGTTCTATTGCGCGATGGACCGGCTGTGGCACCTGGCCCTGCCGGCGCTGACGCTCGGCGTCGTCGGGGCGGCGGGCACCGCCCGCTTCCAGCGCGCGGCGATGCTCGAGGTCGCGGCGCAGGACTACATCCGGACGGCGCGCGCCAAGGGTGCCTCCGAGCGGCGCGTCGTCCTGCGCCACCAGCTGCGCAATGCCCTGCTCTCGTTCATCACGCTGTTCGGCCTGGCGTTCCCGTTCCTGCTCACGGGCGCGGTGCTGATCGAGACGATCTTCGCGTGGCCGGGGATGGGACGGCTCGCCACGGACGCGATCCTGCGACGGGACTTCCCCGTCGTGAACGCCGCCGTGTTGCTCGCGAGCACTATGGTCGTGGCCGGCAGTCTGCTGGCCGACGTCCTGCTCGCGATCGCCGATCCGCGGCTGCGCGTGCGGGGAGGAGGGGGCGAGCCCGCGTGACGCTCCCGGCCTGGTTCGCACTGCTTGTGGCGTTCGCGCTCGCGACCTGGACAGTCCGGGAGGCACGGCGGCGCACCGTCCGCCACGAAGCGGGACGGCGGTTCTTCCGGCACCCCACCGCCGGGTGGGGCATCGGCGTGCTGGCGTTTTTTGTGATCGTCGCGCTCGCGGCGCCGCTCGTGACGTCGTACGACCCCCGCGCACAGCTCGACGTCGTGCATCTCAAGAACCAGGCGCCCTCCTGGAGCTACATCCTCGGCACCGACGTCTACAGTCGCGATCTGTGGAGCCGCGTCGCGTTCGGCGCGCGGGTTTCGCTCCTCGTGGGGGCACTGGGGATGCTCGTCGCCGTCACCCTGGGCACGCTGGTGGGCGCGGTGGCCGGTTACTACCGCCACTGGGTCGACGCCGTGTTGATGCGCAGCGTCGACGTGGGATTGGCGCTGCCGCGCATCTTCGTGCTGCTGATCGCCATCGCGCTGTTCGGCCAGCTCCCCCTCGCGGCGCTCGTCCTGGTGATTGGCCTGACGTCGTGGTTCGGCACCAGCCGGTTGGTGCGCGCGGAAGTGTTGAGCGTCCGCGAGCGCGACTTCGTCGCCGCCGCCCGGGCCGTGGGCGCGGGACCGGGGCGCGTTATCTTTCGCCACGTCTTGCCCAACGCGGCCGCGCCGATCATCGTCTCGGCGGCCCTCGGCATCGGCAACGTGCTGCTGCTCGAGGCGGCGCTCTCGTTCCTCGGCATCGGCGTGGCCCCGCCGACGCCCAGTTGGGGCAACATGATCGCGGATGGCGCTCCCTACCTCGCGAGCGCGCCGTGGACGACGCTGTTCCCGGGCCTCGCCATCGCCCTCGTCGTGATGGCCCTGAATGCCGTGGGCGACGCCCTGCGCGACGCCCTCGACCCGCGCCAGGAGGGGTGAGCGACGTGACGGAACCGCTGCTGCGCGTCCGCGATCTGAAGACCTACTTCGTCACCGAGCACGGGCGCGGTACCGCCCGCGCCGTGGACGGCGTCTCGTTCGAGCTGCACGCCGGCGAGACCCTGGGCATCGTGGGCGAGTCGGGCTGCGGCAAGACCGTCACGTCGCTGTCGATCCTCCGCCTCATCCCCGAGCCCCCCGGGCATATCCGGCCCGGCAGCGTCATCGAGTTCGAGGGCCGCAACCTGCTGGCGCTCGCTCCTCCCGATCTGCGCGCGATCCGCGGCAACCAGATCGCGATGGTGTTCCAGGAGCCGATGACGTCGCTCAATCCGGTTTTCACGATTGGCGATCAAATCGCCGAAGCGGCGATCATCCATCAGGGGCTGTCGCGCAAAGCCGCGCGCGCCCGCGCCATCGAGATGCTGACGCTCGTGGGCATCCCCGACCCCGCGGAGCGTGTCGACCACTACCCGCATCAACTTTCGGGTGGCATGCGCCAGCGCGTCATGATCGCGATGGCGCTCGTGTGCCATCCCAAGGTGCTCATCGCCGACGAGCCCACGACGGCGCTCGACGTCACCATTCAGGCGCAGATCCTCGAGCTACTGGAGCGGCTCCAGGCGGAGCTGGGAATGGCGGTCCTGTTGATCACGCACGACCTGGGGGTCGTCGCAGGTCAGGCCGATCGCGTGATCGTGATGTACGCGGGCCAGGTGGTCGAGACCGCGCCCACGACCGCGCTCTTCGACGGACCGCTGCATCCGTACACCGAGGGCCTGATGGCCGCGGTGCCGCGCATCGACGCGCCGAAATCGCGGCTCCAGGCCATCCCGGGTCAGGTGCCCGCCGCCACGGCGTGGCCCTCGGGATGCCGCTTCCACCCGCGCTGTCCCCACGCGTGGACGAAGTGCAAAATCGAAGAGCCGCCGCTGTTGGGAACCGGGGACCACACCGCGCGCTGCTGGCTCGTGCAGGAGCCCGCGCGCCGGAAGCCCGCGCCCGCCACATGACGACCGCGCCGCTCGTCGATATCCAGAACCTCGTCAAGCACTACCCCGGGCGCCCGCCGGTGCGCGCGGTGGACGGCGTGTCGCTGACGATCGCCGCGGGCCAGACCCTCGGCCTCGTGGGTGAATCGGGATCCGGCAAGTCGACGGTCGGCCGGACGGTCCTGCGTCTTCAGGAGCCGACGTCGGGGCGGGTCCTGTTCGATGGCGAGGATGTGTTCGCGCTGGCCACGGGCCCGCTGCGCGCCCTGCGGCGCCGCATGCAGATCGTGTTCCAGGATCCGTACAGCTCGCTCAATCCGCGGATGACCGTGGCGCGGACGCTGCGCGAGCCGCTCGAGATCCATCGACTCGCCCCGCCGGCGCAAATGGAGGCGCGGGTCACGGCGCTCCTCGAGGAGGTCGGCTTGGATCCCGCCTTCGCCGGGCGCTATCCGCACGAGCTGTCGGGGGGGCAGCGTCAGCGCGTGGGGATCGCACGGGCGCTCTCGGTCGAGCCGCGCTTCATCGTGTGCGACGAGCCCGTCAGTGCGCTCGACGTGTCCGTGCAGGCCCAGGTCTTGAACCTGCTCGCCGACCTTCAGAAGAAGCGAAGCCTCACGTATCTGTTCATCGCGCACGACCTGGCCGTCGTCCGGCATATCGCGGATCACGTCGCCGTGATGTACCTGGGCCGCATCGTGGAGCACGCGCCGGCCGCCGCGATCTATGCCGCGCCCCGGCATCCGTACACGCGGGCGCTGCTGTCGGCGGTCCCGGAGCCGAACCCGCGCGCCGCGCGCGCGCGCATCGTTCTCTCAGGAGACATGCCGTCGCCCGCGCATCCGCCGGCCGGGTGTCCGTTCCACCCGCGCTGCCCGCACCCCAAGAAGAACGATCGCTGCCGCACCGAGACGCCGGCGCTCCGGGTCACGGGCGAAGGACCGGCGCACCTCGCCGCCTGTCACTTTGCCGAGGAGCCGATGTGACCGGGACCGGAGTCCTCCTGCTGCTGCAGACGCTCACCAATTTCAACATGGTCCCCGCCGCCGCAGGCCTGCCGTCCGGATGGCGCCTGTCGCCCGTACAGGGCGTCCCGGCACCGACGTACCGCATCACCGGCTCGCATTCGTTGCGCGTCGTCGCCGTCGGTCAAGCCGCTACCGCCACGTTCCGCCTGCGGCAACTGCTGCGCCCGCCGGCGTCCACGCGCGCGGGTGCCCTCAACTGGCGCTGGCGCGCGGAGACGCCGCTCAATGGCGCAGACTTGAAGCGCCGCGCCGGCGACGATAGTCCCATCCGGGTCGTGATCACGTTCCAGGACGGCCGCGTGTTGACCTACTGCTGGGGGAATCGCGAAGGGCGCGGCGAGAGCTTCGTGAGCTGGGCGGGCCGCAACCGGATGGTGATCGTGCTCGAGCGGGCCGAAGACGCCGACGGGTCCTGGCACGTGGAGCGCCGGGACCCGTTCAGCGATTACCGCCGCCTCTGGAGCAATGCGCCGAAGCCGATCGTGTCCGTGGGGATCATGGTGGACACCGACGCCTTGAAGGTGCGCTCGGCGGCGGAGATCGGAGACATTACCTGGACGCCGCCCTGAGAGCGAAGGGCCTGCTTTTACCCACCATGCTCGACCCTCGGCGCGCCCTGTAACCCACTCACCTCCACACCCACCGCCAGCAGCCACGCCGCCGTGACCACCCAGCCACCGTACTCGAGCCCGTTGCCTACGAAGAGCGCGAACGCGTACACCGCGCCGAGGCCGGCGATAGTTAGGAGGAGAAGCGGAAGGCGTTGCGCCTTCGTGCCCCGCCCCTGCTGCCAGAGGAGCAGAGTGGCGGCGACCGCCAGGGATATCGCCATCGTGATGACATCTCTCGTCTCGACGTCCTCACCGAGTAACGCCCCGAAATACACGCCAAACAGCACGAGGCAGATCGCCCGGAAGAACCCGTGCAGCGCGGCGCCGTGGCGCTCGTGGAAGCGGGCGAGCGTCGGAAGCAGCTGATGCACCGCGTAGACGATCGTCACCAACACCGGGACGCCGAACATGACCGTCCAGAGTGCGGCGCCCCACGCTCCGAGGATGGGACTGGTGTGGCAGCTGTGGGGCAACGCCAGGCCGACGAGCAGCGCGACGGCTACAAGTTTCTTGAGCATCCAGGGCCTCCTCTTAGAATCGGTCGATCACCGTGACGCCCACGTCCTCGAATGCGCCCATGCGTGGCAATGCCGACGCTGCTTCGCCCAACGTGATCGTGCGCTTGACGAGACGCTCCGGGTGCACGCGCCCGCGCGCGATGAGATCCAGCATCGCCGGATAGTCCCGCGCCGCCATCCCGTGGCTGCCGCGGATCTCGAGCTCCCGCGCAATCACCGCGCCCATCGGAATCTCCGGCCGCGCGTGCTCGGCCGTCATGAGCCCCACCTGTACGTGGCGGCCCTGCTTGCGCAGCGACCCGAGTGAATTGACGCACGTCGCCGCGCTGCCCAGCGCATCGACGGACACGTGAGCGCCGTCGCCGCCTGTTGCCTGGCGCACCGCCGCCGGCACGTCGGCGAGCCCCCCCCCGGCTGCGTTGATCGTGACCTCGGCGCCGAGTTGCCGGGCGAAGGCGAGCTTCTCATCCTGCACATCCACGGCGACGACTCGAGCACCCAGGGCAGCGGCGATCATCACCGCCGACAGACCCACGCCGCCGCACGCGTGCACGGCGATCCATTCGCCCTGTTGAAGCCGTCCCTGGGCCACGACGGCGCGATATGCCGTGGCGAAGCGGCACCCGAGCAGCGCGGCGGCGGCGAAACCCACGGCGTCCGGGAGCGCGACGAGATTCTCATCGGCGTACGGGAGCGCCACGTACTCCGCGAAGGAGCCCCAACCGGTGAACCCTGGCTGGTAGTAGCGGTCGCAGACCTGATGCTGGCCCGCGCGGCACTGGTCGCAGGCGCCGCAGCCGAGGCAGAACGGCGTCGTCACGCGGTCGCCGACTTTCCACGAACGAACGCCGCTGCCCACGGCGGCGACGGTGCCGGCCAGCTCGTGCCCGGGGACGTGAGGCGGGTGGATGTCCGCATCGTGGCCCATCCACCCATGCCAATCGCTGAGACACATCCCCGACGCTGCGACTTTGACGACGACGCCACCTGCGGGTGGAGCCGGATCAGGGACCGTGACTATCTCGAGCGGGGCGCGGAAGGCCGCGTAGCGAACAGCCTTCACGGCCGCACGCTCAGTGAACGCCCCCCATCAGGTTCCGAATAGGCTTGAGCAGCATGAACATCACGACCCCGGCCGCGAGACACACCCCCGCCGTAGCCCCGAACAGCGTCGGGAGCGGCGTCGTACTGATGAACCCGGCCGACCATCCCGCGAGCTTGTTGCCGAGGGCATTGGAGAGGAAGAAGACGCCCATCATGAGGCCGAGGATCCGCTTGGGCGCGAGCTTCGTGACCACCGAGAGACCCACCGGGTAGAGGCAAACCTCGCCGAGCTCTTCGATGAAGTAGAGCCCGACGAGCCACAGGGGGCTGACCTTTACGCCGGTCTGCGCGATGGCGCCCGCGGGAATGAGAATCAGGAATGCGAGTCCCATGAGGAGCAACGCCAGCGCAAACTTCGCGGGGCTCGACGGCTGGCGTGGACCCAGCTTGATCCACAGCCACGCGAACACGGGCGACAGCATGATGACGAACGCCGCCTGCACCGAGACGAACCACGACGCGTACAGCTTGATGCCGAAGGCCTCGAGTCGTACGTACCGGTCCGCAAACAGATTGAGCGTGGATCCGGCCTGCTCGTAGGCGCCCCAGAACAGCGACGCGAACGCGAAGAACACGACGATGGCGGCGATGCGCTTCCAGTCACCCGCCGTGAACGCGGGGGGGGCGGAGGGGACCGCTCCAGCCGCTACGGTCACCGGCTTCGGCTTGGCGGCGAGGCGGGCAATGGCCGGGTCGAGACGGCGGCGCATCAGGACGTAGACGATGAGCCCGAGCGTCATCCCGACGCCGGCGCACGCAAACCCCAGATGCCAGTCGATCCCCTCGGCGATCTTGCCCGCGACGAGCGGCCCGATCAGAGCGC
>DATHDT010000093.1:0-7907 GCA_035318905.1 Gemmatimonadales bacterium
GCACCACGGCGGCCCCCGCCGTCGACGCCACCGAGCCCACGGCCCTCGGCGCGAGCACGCGCCACAGCACGTACCCGATATGCACCAGCAGGGCGACGAGTGCGATCACCAGCACGATGACGAGCAGCGCGTACAGCACTGGGTGAGTGCCCGACAGCCCGTTGATCCAGTCGATGGCGCGATACCACAGATCCCTGAGCCATTGCAACGGATGGCGGCGCTCCACCCACTGAAATTCGGGACGCGCAAACACCTCACGCAGGACGCGCCGCACCGAGTCGGCCGGAACGGCCGCGCCCTGCCCGAGCGGGAGCCAGAATGCGATCAGGTGATCCCCAGCTGCTGCCCAAGGATCTGCAGGTCGAACGCTTCCCGCCGCACGCGCAGATCGTAATAGATCAGGGTCAGGATGCAGGAAAAAATCGGATACATGACGATCGGCAGGGCCGCGGAGATGATCTGGATCACGATCCCGAGCAACGGGAACGTGATGCTGAAGTACCCGCCCAATGCCCCGAGGGCGAGGATCGGCAAGTAGATCATGAGGATCGCGACGAACCAGATCGCGAAGATCTTGAACTTGAAACTGCGCGTCAGATCCCAGGAGCGGCCAAAGGCATCGAACGAGCCCCCCAGGCTTTCCAGCACAACCACCGGGGTCGTGACGGCGTAGCCGCACATGACGAACAAGATGAGCCAGCAGGCCCCGAGAAACGCGAGGAAGAGGAAGAGCACGGCCGCCCCGCCGCCCGAGACGGCGAGCGCCGGAACCGTCAGGCTGATCACCACGCCGACCACCAGGACCAAGAGGAACAGCACGATGTACTTGCCGAGGCCGACGACCAACAGGGGCCAGATCTTGGAAGCGCCGAGCGACAGGGCCTCGCCCAACTCCGCCGTCCGTCCCAGATACGAGTCGGAGATGATGCGGACGGCGGCGGCGGTGAGGAACAACCCGGCGAATTGTCCGATGATCCAGGCGACGATGAACAGGAAGATGTGCTGCTCGGTGCCGCCGGCCAGCTGAACGTAGATGAACATCGCGGTCGGAAGCCACATCGCCACCACGCCCACCTTGGCGAAGAGACCAAAGTGGCGGCGGTACATCGTGAGCGCGCCGTCCAGGATCTCGCCTACCCCCATCGGGTGCAAGTCTGCCATGCGGTCTCGCTCCGTGCACGGGATGGCGGTAAGATGAGGACGTGACGCCTTCCGCGCGAGACCTGTCGCCGCTCGACCTGCGCCAGCACCACGGAGTGGAGACGCCGGAGCACGTCGAGGTCCGGCTGGAGCTGGCGGGCGTCGGCTCCCGCATGGCGGCCGCCGTCCTCGACACGATCATCATCTATCTCTCGCTGCTGGGCATCATGCTGGTCGGGGGCCGGGTGGGCGGCGTCTTCGGGTCCGCGGGCTCCTGGTTCCTGGCGTTCCTCATCCTGCTCCTGTACGGCATCGTGTGGGGCTACTTCGCGGCCTTCGAGGCGTGGAACGGGGGCCGCACGCTGGGCAAGCAAGCCCTGGGCATCCGCGTCGTCATGGACACGGGCCAACGCGTGACCACCGGCGCCGCCGTCGTCCGCAACCTCGTTCGGCTGCTCGATTGCTACTTCCCGTTCCTGCCAGTCCTCCCGGCGATGCTCCTGATGTTCCTCAACAAGAGCAACAAACGGCTGGGGGACATGGCTGCCGGAACGATCGTCGTACGCGACCGGCCCACCGACTGGGCGCTGGGCGCCGTGCCCGCGCCGGTCGACGAGGAGGAGCCGGTCGAGACGGGTCCCCCGGAGCTCAGCGAAGACGAATTCCGCCTCCTCGACCGCTTCCTGGGGAGGCTGAACGATCTCGAGCCGGGCGTGCAGGTGCGCATCACGCACGAGTTGGCGAAGCGCTTCGAGAACCGGATTCCGCGGCGCACGCACGACGCCCAGGCATACCTGGTCCAGGTCTTCGCCGAGGAGCAGCAGAAACGGCGCGGCCGGTTTGCGACGCGCGCCCGCACCGGCGCCGGGACCGCCGGACGGACCACCGTGACCGCGGAACGGTTCCTCGCCAAGAAGCGCGAGGGGTGGGAGGCGTTTCGGACCCTGGCGTCGCGCATGGAGCGCTCCGGCATCGGCGCGCTGGCGGGCGCGGAGATTCCCGCGTTCGCGGCGCGCTACCGTGAGGTCGCGGCGGACCTCGCGCGGGCGCACACCTACGGCCTCGACCAACGCGTCATCGAGTACCTGGAGCGCGTCGTGAGCGCCGGGCACAACGCCCTGTATCGCGCCCGCGGGAAGCAAGCCTCACAGCTCGGGCAGTACGTGATGCGCGACTTTCCGGCCGCCGTGGTGCAATCGTGGGCCTACGTGCTGCTCGCCTTCACGATCTTCATCGTCCCGGCGG
This sequence comes from Gemmatimonadales bacterium, assembly GCA_035318905.1. Lineage (GTDB taxonomy): Bacteria > Gemmatimonadota > Gemmatimonadetes > Gemmatimonadales > GWC2-71-9 > 20CM-2-65-7. The sequence continues at coordinate 2,386 of DATHDT010000093.1, forward strand.
CGATCGGGTATGTGATGATCCGCGAACGCCCGGCGCTCGCAGAGGAGATCGTGTCACCGGTGATGGTGGGACGCGCGGAGCAGGCCGCCGCACGCCAGGCCGAGGGACGGACCTACGCGGAGGCCGACGAAGAAGACCGCCCCGTAATCGCCGCGGCGATCATGAGCAACAACATCCAGGTGTCGTTCTTCGTGTTCGTGGGCGGACTCACCTGCGGCCTGCTCTCGGTCTGGTTGCTGTTCTCGAACGGGATGATGCTGGGACTCGGCTTCGGGCTATTCCAGAACTACCATGCGCTCAGCTATCTCACGACCTTCGTAGCGCCCCACGGCGTGCTCGAGCTGACGGCGATCTTCATCTCCGCGGGGGCGGGGTTCCGGCTGGCGCACGCGATCATCGCTCCGGGGGACCGCACGCGGCGGGACGCGCTCGTCGTCGAGGGTCGCATCGCGGTGCGGATGATCGGAGCGGTCGTGACCCTACTCGCGATCGCGGGGGCGATCGAAGGTCTGTTTTCGACCAGCGATGCCCCCGCGGCAATCAAGTACGTCGTCAGCGCCATAACGGCGGTGTTCCTCGCGCTCTACCTCCTCAGCGGCTGGATCGGTCTGCGCCAGCCTCGGGCCGCCGCGCACTAGGGAACAACCTGGACGCTCCCGGTCATCTGGGGGTGGTTCGTGCAGTGATACGGGAACGTCCCCGCGGTGTTGAACGTCGCCGTGCCGGTCCCCGAAGTCCGATTGGTAATATTCGCAGGCTGCCCCCCTATCGCATCAAACGTGACGTTGTGCAGGGCTGTCGTGCCCTGCCACGCCCATGTGATCGTAGTGCCTGAGGGAATGCTGCTGAGCGTGGAGGGAGCGAACTGAAAGTCGGAGACTTCCACGGTCGTGATGATCGCTGCGGTCGTCGTGAACGTGTCCACCGGTGCGCCCGGCAATGCCGCCGCGGAGGCCGTGGCGGTCTGCGCGCCCAATCCCGCACCCAGCGTGCGCGCGGCGCTGGCGTTGCCGTTGGCCGCCGTCGTGTTCTGCGGCGGCGTGATCGTGCCCCCGCCGCTCAACACAGCCCAGTCGATCGTCACGCCGCCCTTGGCGTTCCCGTGGCTGTCGCGACTCTGCACCGTGTACGTCACCGACCCTGACGGCGGCGCCGTGCCGCCGTCGTTCAACGTCTTGACGATCGACACCGCCGTCCCCGCCGTCGCATTCAGCGAGATCGACAGCGGCGATCCCACGAGGCCCGTTACCGTCGCCGTCGCCGACTGACTGGTAGCCACGGTCCCGTAGGTGAATCGCACCTTGGAGAGCCCTGCCGCGCTGGTGGGCACCGACGCCGACGAGACCGAACCGCCCACCGATGTCCATGCGACCGCGATACCCGGCACCGGCGTGGCGTTCTGGTCCGTGACGAGCACCGTGAGCGATTCTGTTTTGACGGCGCCGACGGTATCGGTCAGCAGGCCCGTCGTGGTGTTGGCGATGTTCACGGCGCCGTTGATCTGCGAGACGGCGCTGAACTGCACCGGCGTGAGGCTTCCCGCACTGGCGGTGACGAGCTGCGTACCGGCGCTGGGGCCGAGGGTGCGGCGCGTCTTCGCGATGCCGGCCGCGTCGGTCACGCGCGCACCGGGCGACACGGTGCCGCCGCCCGACGTGACCGCGAACGTGACGCTGACGCCCGGGAGTACCGCACCGCTCTGATCTTTCACGGTCACGGCCAGCGATTCGGGTAACGCCGTGCCTGCCGGGGCTACCTGCAGGTCTCCCGCGGTCTTCGTGATCGAATTGGGCGAGGGGCCGGTGCCACCACCATCACCGCCGCACTGGACGGTCGCGAGGGCACCGAACAGGACCAGACCAAAACGCTTCATGACGGCACTCCGGGAAAGGGTTCACCTGTAGGATGGGATACCCCGGGAGGCCTGTCTAGATGTGGTGGGGCCGCTACGGATTCACCGTGACGGTACCGGTCATCCCGGGATGGATCGCGCAGTGGTAGGCAAAGACGCCCGGCGTGCTGAAGAAGGCCGACGCGGTCGCCCCGGGCGCGATGCCCCCGGTATTCCACGCGCTCGCATCAGCGGTAGATGTGTGACTCGTCGCTCCGGTGTTCGTCCACGTCACGTACTGGTTCTTCGTGATCGTGACCGCTTGCGGTGTGAACGAGAAGTCCGCGATCGCGACCAGCGCGCCCGTGGTCGTGGTCGTCACGTTGCCGGACGTGTACGCGCCATTGCTCGCCGTGAGCGTGTAGCTCCCTGCCGTATCGAAGACGACGCCGGTCGAGCCGTAGTACGTGTTCGTGGGAATGTGAATCGTCGCCGAGTCGAATGTCGTGTGCCCGGGCACACTGGACACAAGCGTGACCGTGAGCGGCGCCGCCGGCGTGCGGGTGGTGCCCAAGGAATCTTCCGCGTAGACCGTGACCGTCGTCTTCTGGCCGGCGTTCGTCGCGCTCCCCAGGAAAACCTGGAACTTGGGCCTGCTGATGCGCACCGGCACCGGGGCCGACGGCTTGTTGTTCGCGGCCGTGGCGGTGACGTTCGCGGTCCCGACGCTGACGCCCGTCACGGGGAAGTAGGCGTAGTTCGTCCCCTTGGGGATGATGACCTGTGCCGGCACCGTGAGCACCGCCGGATCGCTCGACACCAGGTTCACCGTCACAGTGTCGGCCGCCTGCGGGTACGGCAGAGTCACGTACATCTGACTCGGCGCCACTTGCCCCGCGCCGAGACCGTTGGGCGCGCTGTTCAAGACGAGCTGGGCGGTATCGACCTGCACGACGAGCGTATCGGGCTCGTAGCCCGCGGCCGAGAACACGATCTGCGTCGAACCCTTGACGAAGCCGCGCACGCCGACAGAGCGGGAAGATTGCCGCGTCGGAATCTGGACGGCGAGCGAGTCAGCGGTGGCGACCGCCGGGTTGACGGACGTGTCACCAACCGTGAGCGCCGATGCCACGTAGCGGGTGCTCCCGTCGTGAAGGCCGGCGTACACGTTGACCAGCACGGGGGCCTGTCCCACCGACAGGTTGAGCGTCGGCGGTGAGACGATCAGCTTAGGCTGCTCGACGATCACGTTGCTCGTGGCCTGGCTGTACCCAGTCGCACGCGCTACAAGCACCGCCGTCCCAATACTGTTCCCCTGAACCTCGAAGTTGTTGCTGGCGGTGGCGGCGATCGGAATCGTCACAGACGTGGGCGAGACCGTGAACGCCTGGCTCCCCGGCGGCAAGGTGCTGTCGCTCTTCAGGAGCTGCACGACGAGCGGCGAGCCCTGAATGGGATTGTCGACCGTGACGCGCTGGCCCGGCGCGGCCGACAGCAGTTGGCCGACGCCCACGGTCTGGTTGGCCCCCTGGCTCAAGTGCAACGTGGGTCCCGTGACCGTCACCAGCGGCGTCGAATCGCCAAGGAAGCCCGGCGACAGGTAGCGGAGTCGCGCCGACCCGCTCCCGACGAAGGTCACGCGGACGTTCGCGTACCCGCGAACCGAGTCGACGACCACCACGGCGGTGTCGCCGCGGCCGTTGACGCTCGAGGCCGAGTCGATCTGCATCACGTTCGGGTCGGTCGACACGACGGTGACGTTGATAGGCGCGAACGGATTGAGCAGCGTTCGCGACCGGGTCGCGGTATACACGCGCGCCTGGTACGGCGGGTCGGTCGTGAAGCGCGTGCCCGGCAGGCCGCCCTGCACGAGGCTCACGGGCTCCGGCGTAATGTTGATCTTCGCGGGCACGTACCCGGGCGCGGTGGCGACGATCGAGTCGGTGCGACTCGAGTCGAGCCCCCAGATCTCGAAGTACTGGCTCGAGTTCTGGCCCTTCAGGATCCGCACCGTATCCGCGGTCAGCGTGTCGAGGGTCGGGTCGAACCGCCGCAGCGCCACCTTCACGGTGTCGGGGACGTTGCCCCCGACCACGTACACGTAGTTGTTCCTGGCCCGCAGCCCGCGGGCTTGGACGTACGGGTACCCAAGCTGAATCGCGAGGGGCGTCGGGAAGACCTTGATCAGGTTCGACGAGTCGGGCGTCGAGCCGGGCGCGATCGAGAAGATCCGTGCACCGATGGTGTCGACTCCGACAACGCGCAGCGTGTCCGGGTGGTTGTAGCTGTACGTCTGGCCGGAGTCGATCGTCACGGCCGCCGAGTCGAGCGTGAAGGTGGCCGGATTGCCCGACGTGAGGGTCACGCGCAGCGGCGCGATGAGGGGCCGCGCCTGGCCGTCGACCGAGTCGTACGCATATGCGGTCACCGCGAAGGGCGACGCGATCGTGTAGTTGGTGATCGCCGGATAACTGTAGGGCCGCACGTGCAGCGGGTCGACCGTATAGACGATGGGGCTCCCCGAGACGACATACCCAGGCGTCGCGACCGTATCGACCGACAGCGTGTCGGTGCCGAGCGTGTCGCCCACGAGGTTGTAGTACACGTACGTCTGTCCGGGGGGAATCCGCACGTTGGCGGGCCCGCGCACGACTCCGGCGCGCGAATGGGCAAACACCACCGTGAACGTGTCTGGCCTGACGTACGGGATCTGCACGTACCCGGCGTTTTGGAAGAACGTGCCGAGGCCGACTCTGCCCGTGTACGGATAGCCGACCTGCACGTAGAGCGTGGGCTTCGTCACCCGCACCAGGAACGAGTCGCTGACGTAACCCGGCGCCGTGATGACGATCCAGGCCGAATCGCCGCCGGCGGTCGCGAGCGCGCGCAGCGCGCTGTTGCGGGTGATGCCCGAGTTGCCGGGCAGCACGCTCGCCGTCGGCAGATCGACGGCGACGGCGGCAGGATTGCGGGACAAGGCGGTGACCGGGACCGTGCTCTGCACCTCGTGCGCGTAGCGCAGCGAGTCGGCCGTATAGGCCGACCACGAGCCGAGCGACGGATCCCCGGCGATCATGCTGCCGGGTCCGCTCGCTACGAGATGCGGGGTCGTGAACGTCAGGGTATCGGACGAGCCGACCCACCCGGGAGCCGAGATGGTGAGCACCGTCCTGCCGGTCGCGTCGGCCCGGACGGTGAAGTACTTGCTCGTCGCCCCGTTGGGAATCGTGTCGGGCGACTGCACCGTCCCGATGCCGTTCGACAGGTTGGCGGAGAACACGAGGACGTGATCCATCCCGTACGTGATGTACGCGTACGGCTGGAACGTCTGGCCGACGCCGAGCGCCGCCGTGTAGGGATACGGCCGCTGCAACCCGAGGTTATTCGCCGCGACGTACACTCGGGAGAACTTGCCCACGAACCCGCCCGACGTCGGCGTCACGCTGTCGGTGCCGGGGTTGAGTCCCTGGATGACCACATCGGCCGCGAGCTGGCCCGCGGGGATGATCGCGGGCGCGGGCGTGACCGCCGATTTGCCCGCCTGGCCATACACGAACGTGACACCCAAACCGCCCGCGGGCGCCGGATCGGACAGGAACACCTGCGCGCGGTGCGTCTCGCTCTGATTCACGTAGAAGTACGCCTGCTGCGAGAACGTGCCGATCTCGCGGAACTCGATCGTCGAAACGAC
>DATHDT010000094.1:0-9811 GCA_035318905.1 Gemmatimonadales bacterium
CCCTGCTCGGCCACCACGAGGCAGAACTTGGCCGCGGTCTTGAGTCCCGCCCGTTCGAGCAGCGTCTGCACCGGCACACCTTCAAACGTGTTGTCGAGCCGGCTCCAGGTCGTGACGCAGTGCATGTCGCACACGATCGTCTTGCGCGGCAGCGTCAGCAGCTCGTCGTATGTGATCGAGAAGGGCCGGTCCACGAGGCCCGACACCATGAAGGTCCACGTGGTGGTATCGACGCGGGGCACGTTGCCGTAGTGCAGGACGGGCCACTTGGTGGTGAGGATTTGGCCGGGGGGGACGCGATCGTTCAACGAACTTCGTCGAGCTGAGGTGTCAAGCTACCACGTCGAGCAGAGACGTCGAACGCTTGCGTAAAGCCCTGAATCACCGCTTCCACGGTCTCGTCCCAAAGCCGCTCCCGGCTCCCAGCTCCTAGTTCCTTCTCGACCGACGTCATCTCCACCCCCGCAATCCCGCAGGGAACGATCCGTTGAAACTCTGTGAGATCAGTGGTCACGTTCAGCGCGAACCCGTGCCAGGTCACCCATTTCTTCACGTGCACGCCGATGCTCGCGATCTTGCGCCCTCGAGTCCACACGCCGGTGTAGCCGGGGTTCCGTTCGGCGGGGATGTGGAGTGCGGCGAGCGCGTTGATCAACGCCTGCTCCAATGTCCTGAGGTACCAGTGCAGGTCTTGTTTGTAGCCGCTCAAGTCGATGATGGGGTAGCCCACGAGCTGGCCTGGGCCGTGAAACGTCACGTCGCCGCCGCGCTCGACTTCGATGACATCGACGCCGGCCGGCCGCAGGACGTGGGATTCTTGAGAATTGCGGCCGAGCGTCACCACCGGTGGGTGTTCGAGCAGCAAGAGCAGATCGTGGGGAATGCGTCCCTCGATGCGGGCCTGCGCCAGGCTGCGTTGCCAGTCCAGCGCTTCGGCGTAGGGAACCAGACCCGCTTCGATCACCTCCAGGACCCGATCGCTCACGCCCCAGCTCCTCTGACGGCCCACCGGCTCCCCAAAATGCCAAGCGCGAGGCTGGCACAGCCCCAAATCGAGAGGCCGACCACGCCCCCCAGTCCGTGAGCCAATGCCGCGAGGAATCCGATCATGAGCGCGCCGACCGCGGCCAGGATGGCGATCACGCCGCGCTGCCAGATGTTGTCGATGCCGTGGCTTCGGACCCAGCCGAAGAAGGCGCCCAGCGCGATCCCGGCGCCGACGCCCGTCCACAGCGGGTCGTCACCGACATAGCGCCAGTAGACCGGGTCCACACGGTCTCGCAGGACCGACACGACGCCCTGCGCCACCGTCATCGCCGCGCCGCCGAGTCCGACACCGGTCGCGAGCGCGCCCAAACCGATCGCGAGCAGGTCCTTCGATGGCGTGTCGGGAAGCTCGGGCGCGTCGGGCGCGGCGGGGACGTTCGTCAAATGTGAAGCACCCGGCCGAGCGAGTCGAGCGCGGCCTCGGCGACCGCCTCCGACATTGTCGGATGCGCGTGGATCGCGAGTTCGATTTCCTCGACGGTGTACTCGTTCTCGCGCGCCACGGCCAGCTCGTGAATGATCTCCGAGGCGTGCCCGCCGACGATGTGCGCGCCCAGGATCTCGCCGTACTTCTTGTCGCGCAGGATCTTCACGAACCCCTCGGTCTCACCGGTGCCCCGGGCCCGGCCGTTCGCCGAGAAGGGGAACTTCCCGGCCACGTAATCGAGTTTCCGCTCCTTGCACTGGTCCTCCGAGAGTCCGATGCTCGCGACCTCGGGATGGCAGTACGTGACGCTGGGCACGTTGTCGTACTTGATGGCGTGCGGCTTCTGCCCGGCGAGCACCTCGGCGACGAACATCCCCTCGCGCGAGCCCTTGTGGGCGAGCATCGGCGGCCCCGCGACGTCGCCGATGACGTAGTAGCCCGCGGCGGTGGTCTGCAGGTTCTTGTCCACTTTGATGAACCCACGATCGGTGACCTGGATGCCGCACTCGGCGAGCCCGATGTTCTCGGTGTTCACGGCCCGTCCCGCCGCCATCAGGACGGCGTCTACGGCGATCGACTTCTTTTCCCCGCCCGCCTCGACGTCCAGCGTGACCTTGTCCTTTGCGGGCGTAGCCTTGGTCACCTTGGCGCCGGCGATCACTTCGATGCCGCGCTTCTTGTAGCTCTTGGCGAGGGCGTCGGACGCCTCGGCGTCTTCGAGAGGCAGGATGCGGGGCAGGGCCTCGATCAGCGTCACCTTCACGCCGAACGCGTTGAAGATGTCGGCGAACTCCATCCCGACGGCGCCCGCACCCACGATCGCCAGCGAGGAAGGGATCTTCTCCATCAGCAGGGCTTCGTCCGAGGAGATGACGGTCGTCTTGTTGATCTCGAGGCCGATTTGCGGGATGCCCTTCACGCGTGAGCCGGTCGCGATGACGACGGCCTTCTTGGCCTCGTACACGTCCCCGCCGACTTTCACCTTCTTGCCGGGCTGGAGCACGCCCGTGCCCTTCACGACCGTGACTTTGTGCTTCTTCATCAGGAACTCGACACCCTTCGAGTTCTGCTCGCTCACGCGGCGGGACCGCTTCATCGCGACGCCGTAGTCGGTCTTGATGCTCCCGACTTCGACGCCGAAGTCCTTCGACTCCTTGAGCAAGTTGGCGATGTAGGCGGAGTGGAGCAGGGCTTTGGTGGGGATGCACCCGATATTGACGCACACGCCGCCGAGCTTTTCGCGCTCGACGACCGCGACCGTCATCCCCAGCTGGGCGGCGCGGATGGCGGCGACGTAACCGGCCGGTCCACCACCCAGAATCACGACATCGAAGGAATTCGCCACGGAATCCTCTTAGAGAAGCATGGCCAGCGGGTTTTCCAGCATCTGTTTCAGTGTCTTCAGGAACTGCGCCCCCGTCGCCCCGTCGATCACGCGATGATCGCAGCTCATCGTGAGCCGTAGGCGACGCCGCACGACCACCTGGCCCCCTTCGGCGACCGGCTTCGCCACGATCGACCCGACGGCGATGATGCCCGCCTCGGGTGGGTTGATCACTGCGGTGAACTGATCGATGTCGAACATGCCGAGGTTCGAAACGCTGAACGACGCGCCCGTGTACTCCTCGGGCTTGAGCCGGCGGTTCCGCGCGCGTTGCGCCAGCTCGCGCGCCTCGGTGCCGATCTCCGTCAGGCTCTTGCGGTCGGCGTCGCGAATCACAGGTGTGATGAGGCCGTCTTCCACAGCTACGGCCATCCCGATATGCACTTCGTTCCAGTAGCGGATGTGATCGTCCTGGAACCAGGCGTTGCAGGCGCGATGCTTGGTGAGCGCGATGGCGACCGCTTTGATCACGATGTCGTTGAACGAAACCTTGCCCTGATCGCCGAGCTGTTTGTTCAGGGCATCGCGCGCCTCCGCGGCGCGCTCCATGTCCACTTCGGTCGTGAGGAAGAAGTGCGGGATTGGGCCGATCGACGCTGCGAGCCGCTTCGCGATCGTCTTGCGGATCTGCGTCAGCGGGACGTCGTCATAGGCGGCGCCGGAAGGAGTGGGGAGTCGGGAGACAGGAGCCGGGGGCGCGGCCGCTCGAGCTTGGGTCGCACCTCCCTCGACATCGCGCTTGATCACGCGACCGCCTGGCCCTGAACCCTGAACGAGCTTCAGGTCGACGCCGGCTTCCTGCGCGATTCGTCTCGCGAGCGGCGAGGCCTTCACCCGTGTCGCGTCGGCGGGCGCCGCCGCTGGTGTCGGTGCGCGTGGTGAAGCCGCGGGCGGTGGCTGCTGCGCGCCAGCGGGCGCCGCCTTCGGAGGCCCAGCTCCTGGCTCCTGACTCCCGGCCCCGTCGATCTTCTCCCCCGGCGCCCCGATGTAGGCTACGACGCTCCCGACCGGCACCGTGGTGCCCTCGGCCACCATCACCTTGATCAGCTGGCCGTCGGCGCGCGCGACGAGCTCCATGACGGCCTTATCGGTCTCGACCTCGGCGAGCGTGTCGCCCGTCTTCACCGCTTCGCCCTCGCGCTTCGCCCATTTGACGAGGCGCCCTTCCTCCATCGTGGGCGACAGGGCCTCCATGTGGACTTGGGTGGCCATGGGGCACCTACTCGAGGTAGAGGACGCGCCGCGCCGCCGCGGCGACCTTCTCGGGCGACGCCTTGGCGGCGCGCTCGAGATGCTTGTTGTACGGCATGGGGACGTCGGCCTGCGTCACGCGCTGGACGGGGGCATCGAGATGGTCGAATGCCTCGCGCTGAATGATGTCGACGACCTGCGCGCCGATGCCGGCGTGCGGCCACCCCTCCTCGACCACGACGGCGCGGTTCGTCTTCACGACCGATTCGATGATCGCGGTTTCATCCAGCGGACGCAGCGACCGCAGATCCACGACTTCCGCGGACACGTTCTGCTCGGCGAGCTGATCGGCGGCCTTCAGCGCGACCGACACGGTCTTCGAGTGACAGATGAGCGTCACGTCCGTCCCCTCGCGCTTCACGTCGGCCTTCCCGATGGGCACGATGTGCTCCCCCTCGGGGACCTCGCCCTTCAGGTTGTAGAGCATCTCGCCTTCGAGCACGATCACGGGATTGTTGTCGCGGATCGCGGACTTGAGGAGCCCCTTGGCGTCGGCGGGCGTCGCCGGCGCGACGACCTTGAGGCCCGGGATGTGCGCCAGCCAGCTCTCCCAGGCCTGCGAGTGCTGCGACGAAAGCTGGAGCGCGGCCCCGTTGGGGCCCCGGAACACGATCGGCATGCGCAGCTGCCCGCCCGACATGTACAGCATCTTGGCCGCGGCGTTGACGATCTGGTCGAGCGCGAGGAGCGCGAAGTTCCAGGTCATGAACTCGATCACGGGCCGCAACCCCGCCATCGCCGCTCCCACGCCGATCCCGGCGAACCCCAGCTCGGCAATCGGTGTGTCGACCACGCGCTGTGCCCCGAACTCCTCGAGCAGCCCGCGACTCACCTTGTACGCCCCCTGGTAGACACCCACTTCCTCTCCCATGAGGAAGACGGAGGCGTCGCGCTGCATCTCTTCGCGCAGCGCCTGGTTCAGGGCATCGCGGTACGTGAGGGTGGGCATCAGTCGGCCAACACGTCGTTGTAGAGCTCGGCGAGATCGGGATCGGGACTCTCATCCGCGAACTTCACGGCCTGCTCCACCTCGGTGTGGATCTCAGCGTCCATCGCGTCCAATGCCGCCTGGTCGATCACCTTGTCTTCCTTGAGCTTCTCGGCAAGCTGAGTGATCGGGTCTTTTTTCTTTTGTTCCTCGACCTCGTCCTTGGTGCGGTAGACGCCGTGCTGTGGGTCCGACATCGAGTGGCCCATGAAGCGGTAGGTGCGAACTTCGAGCAGCGTGGGATCACCGCCCTTGCGCGCGCGCTCGACGGCCCGGCGCGTGGCATCGTACACGGTCAGCACGTTCATCCCGTCCACTGCCTCCGCCGCCATGTCATAGCTGCGGGCATGCTCCACCACGTCGGTCACCGCGGCGACGCGCTCGAATGCCGTGCCCATCCCGTAGCGGTTGTTCTCGCACAGGAAGATCACCGGCAGCTTCCACACCGATGCCATGTTCAGCGTCTCGTGGAACGCGCCGATGTTCACCGCCGCCTCGCCGAAGTAGCATATGCACACCTGATCGCCGCCCTGATATTTGTTGGCGAAGGCAATGCCGGCGGCGAGGGGAATGTGGCCGCCCACGATGCCGTGGCCGCCCATGAACCGACGCTTCGCGTCGAACAGGTGCATCGAGCCGCCCTTGCCCTTCGAGCAGCCCGTCGCCTTGCCGAACAACTCCGCCATCACGGCGCCGGCGGGAATGCCCCGCACCAACGCCTGACCGTGCTCGCGGTACGAGCAGATGGCGTAGTCGTCCTCCCGCACCGCGCTGAGGGAGCCGACCGCCACCGCTTCCTGTCCGATGTAGAGATGACAGAAGCCGCCGATTTTCCCCAGCGCGTACGCCTCGGCGGCCTTTTCCTCGAAGCGGCGGATGAGCAGCATCTGCCGCAGCATGGTAAGGTGCAGCTTGGAAGCGGCGCTCACGCTTTCGCCGCCTCGACCTGCTCCCACGCGTGGTAGCTCGACCGCACCAGGGGCCCCGATTCGACGTGCCGGAATCCCAGCCCCAGGCCGAACCGCTTCAGCTCGACGAATTCGTCGGGAGTGTACCAGCGCGCGATCGGCAAATGCTGATCGGAGGGACGCAGGTATTGACCCAACGTGAGGATGTCCACGCCCTGCGCGCGGAGATCGCGCATCGAGCCCAGCAGCTCGTCCCAGTCTTCGCCCAGCCCGCAGATGATCCCCGATTTCGTAAGGCGGTCGGGGGCGTACTCCTTGGCGCGCGCGAGCAGCTCGAGCGCGCGGGGATAGCGACCACCGGGGCGGGCGATGCGGTACAAGCGCTCGATCGTCTCGAGATTGTGATTCAGGATGTCGGGCTTGGCGTCCACCACGATGCGCAGCGCCGTCGGGTTGCCCTTGAAGTCGGGGATCAGGACTTCGATCGATGTGTCAGGCAGCCGGCGCCGGATCTCGGCGATGCAGGCGGCGAAGATCTCGGCGCCGCCGTTGGGCAGGTCGTCACGATCGACGCTCGTGATGACGACGTGTCGCAGCCCCATCTGCTCGACCGCCTCGGCCAGCCGCACGGGCTCGTCGACATCGAGCGCCTTGGGCGTGCCGTGCGCCACCGCACAGTACGCGCAGTTCCGCGTGCACACGTCGCCCAGGATCATGAACGTCGCCGCCTTGTGCTCCCAGCATTCGCCGATGTTGGGGCAATGCGCTTCCTCGCAGACCGTGTGGAGCTTCAGGTCGCGCATCATGCGCTGCAGGGCGACGTACGTGGGGCCTCCGGGCGCCTTGACCTTGAGCCACGGCGGCTTGCGCTGGGGCTCGGTGGGCGAAATCTGGATAAGGGGAAGGGCCATGAGGCTTCGAAGATAGTGACCGCGAAAACGGTCCGGTAGGGCAAAATTCAACCAGACGGTTGATCTCCCAGCCTCCGTTTGAGCCGGCGCAGCTCCTCCTCGACCTGCTCGGACGTACTCAGCATTCCGTCAGCGATCTGAGCTATCTCCTCGGCTTCCCGCCACTGGCGCTCCAATTCGGCCACTTCCGCGCGTTCGTCCACGGCCATTTCGAGCGCCAGCCGGCGCTCCGGGCGGAGCGACCGGAGGGTCAGCTCGCGCTTGGCGACGTCGTGCATCAGCCGGTCGGCGCCACCCACCTGGTCCACCACCCGGGCGGCGTCTTCGGCCCGACGCCGGCCGCTGCGCGTGACATTCAGGTACGTGAGGCCCTGGCGGAGGACCGAGACCGCATCGGCTCCCGTCAGCTGAGCACCCTCGCGGCGACAGCTCGGGCAACTGAGGAGGACGGCCACCTCCGCATGAGCGTCGGGAACGACGCGGGCGTGCTGGACATGCTTGGCGCGGAGCTGCATGAGCGTGCCGCAATGGGCGCAGATCGGGGGCTCGATGAGGGCCACCTTCCGCCTGCCGACCATGCCGATGTACACCTGGTCGACGACGCTGTGGAGATTCCAGACGAAGACGCCGAGCCCGCCGCCGGCGGCGACATTCGCCGCGATGCCGAGGCCCACCGCGGCCACGGTTAACGGGAGCACGACTTTCATGCGCTCGCGCTGCCGGGTGCGCAGGCGCTCGCCGTAACGCCAAGTCGCCAGCTCGACGCGAAGCGGCTTGCCGACCCGGACCAAGTCGTAGCGCTGCCAGCGGATCAGCGCGACTTGCTCCGTGGACGCCACGACGCGGCTACCTCCTCGCTCGTCCCGCGCGGCGCGCGCGACGGACTCGATCCGCTCGAGCCGGTCGTCGAGGGGCGTAAGATTCCAGCGGCTGCACTTGGAGCAGACGACCCAGAGTCGCCCGCGCCACTCGTCGAAGGCGAGGCGGCGGCCCACGCCGAGCCCGGAAGGGCCGCCGTCGCCGTCGAAGGGTGCGTTGCAGAAGGCGCAAGTCTTGAACATGTCAGCGGATAGCCGCGAAGGGCGTAATGTCCACCTCGCACTCGCCGTGCGCGAGCAGGTCTCCGATGACCTCACCCGTCAGCGCCGCGAGCAGGATGCCGTTGCGGCCGTGGCCGGTGGCGAACCAAAGGCCTTCGGTTTCCGGATCGGCGCCTACGATGGGGCGGCCATCGGGGGTCAAGGGCCGGAGCCCCGCCCAGGTACGGGTGGGACGTGCATTCCCGAGCATCGGCAGGAGCCGGACCGCGGCCGCCACGACCTGATCGATTCCGTCGTCCGTGACGCGGCCGTCGAAGCCGGCGTGCTCCATGGTGCTCCCCATCAGCGCCTCGCCGCCGCGCGCCAGGACGTAGCCATGGTCGGCGTACAGGATCGACGGCGGCGTTCCGGCCGGCCAGGGGGCGGCAGCCATCTGGCCCCGCACTGGCTCGACGGGGAGCGGTCGACGCAGTCCGCCAATGCGTGGAGACCATGCGCCGGCGGCGATCACCACGTGCTGCGCGTTGATCCTACCACCAGATAGCGCGACCCCGGTCGCGCGCTGATCAGTGCTGATCACGCGCATGACGCGTTCGGGGACGATGGTGACGCCGAGTCTGCGCGCGTCGGCGAGGAGGGCCTTGGTGAGCGCGGCGGGATCGACAGCGCCGTCTTCGGGGGCGAACAGCGCTCCACGGGCGCCCGGCGCGGCACCCGGAAAGCGTTCCGTCAGTTCGTCGGGCTCGAGCCAGTCGCAGCGCAGCCCTGCCTGGCGTTGCTGCGCCACTTCGTCGCGCACCTGATCGGCCACGGCATCGTCGAACGCGATCCGCGCGATCCCGGAACGCCAGAATCCGATGTCGAGACCGGTCGATTCGCGCAGCGCCAGGGCCAGATCTTCGTAGAGATCGCGGCCCCGCACGCCCAGGGCGCGGAGGGCATCGTCGCTGGGCTCGATCTGGGCGGCCAGCATACCCGCTGAGGCAGGGGAGGCGGCGCCGCGGTCGGGACCGGGCTCGCACAGGGCGACTTGCAGGCCCCGCAAGGCGGCGGCGCGGGCGCAGGCGGCGCCGATCACACCGCCACCGACGACGATCACTTCACAGGACGAAACTTTGTGCGACATTAAGGCGTACGCCCGCTGGAGACGTAACCGGACACCACGGAGGGTACCATGTTCCGGAGTATTCTAGGCTTTGCGATTCTGGCCGTCGTTGCATGGCTCGCCCTGAAGCTCGTCTTCGGCGTGCTTGGCACCCTGGTCGGTCTCGCGATGACCGTCCTATGGCTCGCCGCGATCGGCTTCCTCTTCTATCTCGCGCTGCGCCTCATCAGTCCGAGCACTGCGGACAAGCTGCGGGACATGATCAAGGGACGTTCCGCCGCCTAACGATCCCAGGGGAGCACCTGGCTGGAGTGCAGGTGCACGATCTTCCAGCCACGCTCCCCTCCCCGACGCTCGAACACAAAGGTCGCCCGGCCCGCTTCGGCCAGGCGCTGCTGCACGTTGGTCCACCGGTAGTCCATCAACACCCAGGCAAAGCGACCCTCCAAGGTCACCGTCGCTCCCAGCACGGTGACCTGGCCGCCGGCGCCGACGCCCGCCAATCGTGGGGTGGCGAGCCGCAGGCGCGCGTTCGCGACGACCACGGCATCGGGCGCGTACAGACTGTCGGCGGTCGGGTCGCTCTTCGCATCGAGTCCGACTGCGAGCCGCGCCATCGCCTCGATGGCATCCGGGGTCGCGGCGGCTTCGGTGCCGCGTGGCGTCACGGTGCGAGAGACGCACGCGCCGCCCAGCAACGCCGCGAGCAGGACGACGCTATTTCCGCCCATCGAGCTTGGACAATACGGC
>DATHDT010000095.1:0-7157 GCA_035318905.1 Gemmatimonadales bacterium
CCGACGACCTCGAGGCCCACGCGGTCGCTCAGGTTGTAGCCCACGCGGACGCCGCCCCCGAACGTGTTCTTGAGGAGGAACGCGCGATCGAAGCGCCACCACGATCCGAACCCGCTGAATTCGAGGTTGTCGGATCGTTGGGCCGCTGCGGGGGTCGCGATCAGTGCGACGCCGAGGACGCCAACCAGAAGTTGAAGCCGCTTCATCGGACTCCCTCCCACGGCCTCCCCTTAGGGGGCCGCCAACAGGACCGCGTTGAAGAGCAGCTTGAAGGTGCCGTGCGTCTGGCCCCGAAACTGCGGCCGCATCCCGAACAGGATCACCCGCCCGCTGCCGACAGGCACCTCGACCAGCGCCGCTTTTCCCTCGAGCCGCTCCTGAAAGCGCGCGTACCCGGAGCGCAGTGGCTGCTCGGGATACGTGGCCAGCGCCCGGGCCGTGCCCGAGACGGTGAAGGCGGCGCTGTTCTCGAAGTAGATCTCCAGGGAGTCAGGCACCCCAACGGTGACCGGGGACCCCCGACCCCCCCCCAAAGCCACACCGAAAATAGAGCCTGGAGCGTAAAAAAGCGAGACCTGAGGACCCGATGCCCCTCCACCTAGGACGTTGACCACAGGGAGGTTAAGCCTTGAGATCGCGAAATTACTTGAACCATCGAGGCACACGAGGGTGCCGCCACCCCGAACGAACTCCGAAACGGCATTGGCCCCCGCTTCCCCCATCCCTCCAGCGTATTGCACAGGAATGCGAGTCGAGTCCACTCCTTGGAGCAGGCCCCTCGCGCTCTCGTTCGGCAACACGATCACGTCGAACCGCTGCCGCAGCTTCCCGCGTCGCAGATCGCTGTCATGAACTGTCGTATAGGTGATGCCATACTGCTCAAAAACCCAGCGCGTCCAACCCTCGTCGATGTTGCCGGTCCATGGCTGATACAGCGCGATGCGCGGCAGCCGGTTCAGCCTCTTGCCCGATACGTCTGAGGGGGGCGCTGCCCTTACTGTGAAACCATGGAGCGCCGCCTGCTCGGTGAGGATCTCGCGCGCGCGCAGACCCCGGACGACCAGACTATCTCCCGTCACCCACACGGTCTGTCCTGCAGCCAGCAGTGCCGCCACGGCGCGGGACTCCCCGTTCGTTTGGTTCCTCAACACGAACATCTCGCCCCGTCCGTCGATCCGCCCCGGCGGCGGGGTCACGGTGTCGACCTTCACGAGGTTCGCCGTGAACGGCTCCTCAACGACCTCCGCCCGGACCCCCATCGTGAACGGCAGGGTCCATCCGGCGACGTCATAGGGAGGCCGGTCATTCACCGGCGTGTAATGCTGGACCTCGAGCAGATCCTTGGCGTGCGCGCGATAGGGCTGAGCCATCGGTACGACCAGCGAGCCAGCCGGGTACGCTTGCCCTCCCGCTGTGAACCCTTCAGCAGCGCGCCACACCTCCACTTTCCCCGCTAGCAGCACGTTGGCCAGGCCCGCCCACGCCTCGGGATCTCGTTGGTTGGGCGGCAAGACGTACGCGAAGGGATGCCCGGCTCGTCCGGCTGCCACCGCACGACGCCCAAGGCCTACAAATCGGTCGATGAACGTGAGGCGATCGCGCGCCGCGAGCCGCACCAGCGCTTCGGAGGCGATCAGCTCGTAGCGCACGATGTCGCCGAGCCGCCAGGCGCCGCCGGGCCAGGGCTCGGGATAGTTCACGCCGCGCCCCGGTTGCCGGACCGAGTCCGGGGCGAACGTGATCGGCGACGCGATGCGCACGCTCGCGGCTTCGGTCAGTACGCCGATCATGTTGTGGCGCGTGGGCGTGGACCGGAACCCGCCGTGCCACCACAGGTCGTACCGCTCCTGGTGGGCGATGCCCGTCGCGCCCGCGTCGTACAGCGCCGACGCCATCTGCACGCCCACGAGGTTGATCCCCGCGACGAGGGCCGGATCGAGGTTCGGGTTGACGGGGTCCGCGAACGGTGGCGCAAAGAGCCGCACGCCGTTCGCGCCCATCTGATGCACGTCGTAGACGACTTCCGGAAACCACTCCGTGTACAGCATGCGGGTGACGAGCCGTGTCTCCGCCTGCGTCACCATGAACCAATCGCGATTGTTGTCGTGCCCGACGTACTTGTGGTAGAGCCAGGGAAGGGGTCCGCCCTCGTAGGGCGTGCCCTTGTAGCGCCGATACCACGAGACGACCGTGTCGAGCCCGTCAGGATTCATCGACGGAATCATCAGGACGACGAGTGAGTCGAGCAGGCGCGTCAGCACCGGATCCGTCGCGAGTCGGTACGCGAGCGTCATCCCCATCTGGCTCGACGCGATCTCCGTCGAATGAATGTTGTTGCTGATCAGGATGACGGCGGGTTGTGTCCTGCGCAGGTCGGCGAGTGTGGCGTCCGTGAGGAGGCGCGGGTCCGCGAGCAGCTGTTGTCCCCGCTTGATCGCCGCCAGCCGCGCCTGGTTCGCGGGCGACGTGATCGCCAGCAGGAGGAACGGCCGGCCTTCGGTCGTGCGTCCCAGCGTGTCGACGTGCACGTACGGGCTGCGCACCGCGAGCCCGTTCATGTACGACGAGACCTGCTTCCAGTCGGCGAGCATGGAATCGGCGCCGGGCTCAAAGCCCAGGCTCGCCGCCGGCGACTGCAGGAGGGCGAGGAGCAGAAAGGGTGTCATTGGATCAATCCGAGTTGGGAGCCTACCTTCTTGAATGCGCGTAGCGCGAAGTCGAGATCGGCGCGGCTGTGCGCCGCCGACAGCTGGCAGCGCACGCGCGCATGTCCTTGTGGCACAACGGGATAGCCAAAGCCGGTCACGAACACGCCCTCGGCGAGTAAGAGCTCACTCATCTGGATCGCCTTGGCAGTCTCACCCAGGATCACCGGGACGATGGGCGTCTCCCCGGGCAGCGGCTTGAACCCGAGCCCCATGAGCTGGTCGCGGAAGTAGCGGGCGTTCTCGTGGAGCTTCGTGACCAGCTCGGGATGGCGCTCGACGTGGTGGACGGCAGCGAGAGCGCTTCCCGCGACCGTGGGGGGCAGCGCGTTGCTGAACAGCTGCGGCCGCGACCGCTGCGTGAGGTAGTCGGTGAGCGCGGCGGGCCCGGCCGTGAAGCCTCCGGCCGCGCCGCCCAGCGCCTTCCCGAGTGTCGACGTGATGATGTCGACCTGGCCCAGCATGCCGAAGTGCTCCGCGGTCCCGCGGCCGGTCTTGCCGAGCACGCCCGTCGCATGCGAGTCGTCCATCGCGACGACGGCGTCGTACTTTCGGGCCAACGCGACGATCTCGGGCAGCTTGGCGATGTCGCCTTCCATCGAGAAGATGCCGTCAGTGAACACGAGTCTGAGTCGCGCGCCCTTGGCGGCCTTCAGTTTCGCCTCGAGGTCCGCCATGTCGGAGTGCTTGTACACGGCGGTCTGGCATTTCGTGATCGTCTTGGCGAGGCGGATGGCATCGATGATCGACGCGTGGTTCAGCTGATCGGAGATGACGATGTCCTGTTCGCCAAGCAGGGTGGGGCAGAGCCCTTCGTTGGCGTTCCAGCAGCTCACGTACGAGAGCGACGCCTCGCACCCGACGAACTTCGCGAGCGCGGCTTCCAGCTCGCGATGCACGGTGAAGGTGCCGCAGATGAACCGCACCGACCCGGTCCCCGCGCCGAAGCGATCGAGTGCGTCCTTGCCGGCCTGCACGACCTCGGGCGTGTTGCACAGGCCGAGGTAGTTGTTCGAGGAGAGGATGACCACCTCGCCGCGCCCGTCCATTTTGACGCGGGCGGCCTGCGGGGAGTCGAGGTAGTTGAGGCGCTTGTAGACGCCCTCGCGCTTGAATTGCGCGAGCTCGGTTTCCAGGTGCCCGGCAAAGCTCATGCGATCTCCAGAATGACTTTCCCCGCGTCGCCGGAGCGGATGGCGGCGAGTGCGTCGTCGATCTTGGCGAGCGGGAACCGGTGGGTGATGACGGGGCGGGGGTCGAACTGTCCGCCCGTGAGAAAACGGCGCATCTGGTGCCACGTCTCGTACATCTTGCGGCCGATCACGCCGTAGATCGTGATGCCCTTGAAGATGATCTCGTTCGCGAAGTCCATGGGCACGTCGCCCTTGGGGATCCCGAGCAGCTGTACCCGGCCCCCCATGCGGACGGCGGCGAAGGCCTGATGCAGGGCCGACGGCACGCCGGACATCTCGCACACGACGTCGGCGCCTTCGCCCCCGGTCTCGCCAACAACGGTCTTCACCACGTCGTCCTTGGCGGCGTTGATCGTGATGTGCGCGCCCATTTTTTCCGCAAGGGCGAGCCGCTTCGGGTTCACGTCGGAAGCGATCACCTTCGTCGCGCCGGCGGCCCGGGCAATCCCGACCGCGAAACAGCCGATCGGGCCGCACCCCACGACCAAAACGGTGCTGCCGGGAATCTCCGCGGTCAGCACCGTGTGAAACGCGTTGCCCATCGGGTCCATGATGGCGCCGACCTCGGTGGGAATCCCCGACAGCGTCAGCACGTTGGTCGTCGGCATCACGATGTACTCGGCGAACGCGCCGTCCCGGTCCACGCCGATGATGCGCGTGTTCTTGCAGATGTGGCTATTGCCGGTGCGGCACTGGAGGCAGTGTCCGCACACGATGTGGCCCTCGGCGGTGACGAGCTGCCCCTTCCGCAGTCCCGTCACGCCGTCCCCGAGCGCGACAATCTCGCCCGCAAACTCGTGGCCGATGACCAGCGGCGGTTTGATGCGGCCCTGCGCCCACGGATCCCAGTCGGCGATATGGAGGTCGGTGCCGCACACCCCCGCGTGCCGCACAGCGATCAGCACCTCGCCGGGGCCCGGGGCCGGCTTGGGCACGGTCGTGACGGTCAGGCCAGGGGCGCGACGCTCTTTGACGATGGCTTGCATGGATTCCCGGGATGCGGGATGCGGGATGCGTTAGAAGATGGAGCGCGTGAAGCCGCCGTCCACCTGGAGCACGGCGCCGGTAATATAGCTGGCGTGTTCGGACGCGAGGAACGCGACCGCGGCCGCGAGCTCACTCGTGTTGCCGACCCGCCCCATCGGGATCTGGGCGAGCATCTGCTTCATCATGTCGGGTTTGGTTCTGGTCAGCTCTTCAACGCGCTCCGTCGCAATGAAACCCGGGCAGATGCAGTTGACGGTGATGCCGTCCGGAGCGACCTCGTCCGCGAGCGCCTTCGAGAACCCAAGGACTCCGGCGCGCGCCGTCGTCGAGAGGATCAAGCCCGGCAAGGGCTGTTTGGTCGCCACCGAGACGAGACAGACGATGCGGCCCCACTGCGCCTTGCGCATGATCGGCACGGCCGCTCTGCAAAGATTCACGGTGGAGAGCAGGTTCAACTCGATCGCGCGCTGCCAGGCCTCGGCGGGCTGATCCTTGAAGGGGGCGGCCGGAGGACCTCCGGCATTACAGAACAAGATGTCGAGCCGGCCGAAATGCCTGGCGACGTCGTGCACCAGTCGTTCCGCTTCGGCAGGGACGCTGACGTCGGCGGGGAAGGGAGCGGGGGCGGTGCGTCCGTTGACGGCGACCTGCGCGCCTTCATCACCGAGCACCTTCGCAACGGCGCGACCGATGCCGCGCGTCGAACCGCACACGAGCGCTACCCGCCTGGCGAGCCCGAAGTCCATGACTAGACGGCCGCCGGCATCCGCACGGCTTCGATCCGGATCGCACAGACCTTCAGCTCCGCCATCTTCGCGTAGGGATCGAGGATCGGATTCGTCAACAGGTTGGCGGCGGCTTCGCGGAAGTGGAAGGGGACAAACACCTGCCCCCGGGCGACACGGTCTGAAATGCGGCAGGCGGTCACCATCGAATTGCGGCGCGACGTCAGACGCACCAGCTCGCCTTCGGCGACGCCCAGGAGGGCGGCGTCGGCCGGATGGATCTCGACGATCGCCGTGGGCTCCCGCGAGTCGAGACCCGAGGCGCGGCGCGTCATCGTTCCGGTGTGCCAGTGATACAGCTGACGGCCGGTGTTCATCACGAACGGATACTCGTCGTCGGGCAACTCCGCGGGGTCCGTGTACAGGACCGGCACGAATGTGGCTTTGCCGTCCGCGGTGGGGAATGCGTCCGCGAACAGGAACGCGGTTCCAGGATGGTCCGTCGTCGGGACCGGGTACTGCAGCCCGGCACCCTCGAGTCGCGCGTAGGTGACGCCCGCCCAGCTCGGCGTGACCTGCGCGATCTCCGCCATCACCTCTTCGGCCGTGTGGAACGGCGTCGGCAAGCCGAGCCGGCTCGACAGGTCGATGAGGATGTCGAGATCGCCGCGCGTCTCACCGGGTGTCTCGACCGCCTTGTGGGAGATCTGGATGCGCCGCTCCGTGTTCACGAACGTGCCCGTCTTCTCGGCAAAACTGGACGCCGGTAACACCACGTCGGCGTACCGCGCCGTCTCGGTGAGGAACAGGTCCTGCACCGCCAGAAACTCGAGCTCCTGGAACCAGTGCTCGGCATGCGCGATGTCGGGGTCCGAGATGATCGGGTTCTCGCCCATGATGTACATGCCGCGGACTCCGCTCTCCGGCTTCACAACCTCCGTGACCATCAAACCCTTCTTCAGCGACAGCGACTCGGCCGGCACGCTCCACGCTTTGGCAAAACGAGCACGCACGGCGGTGTCGCCGACGGGCTGGTAGTCGGTATAGACGAACGGGATGGCCCCCATGTCCGAGGCGCCCTGCACGTTGTTCTGACCGCGGATCGGCAACATCGCGGCGCCCCAGCGCCCGATCATGCCGCACGCGAGCATCAAGTTGAGGAACGACGCCACGATGTCGGTGCCATTGGCGTGCTGCGTGAGGCCCATCGCCCAGAGCGAACTGGTATTGGGGCCGCGGGCGTAGATCTCGGCAGCGCGCCCGATCCTCTCGGCGGGAATCCCGGTGATTTTCGCCGCCTTATCGAGCGTATAGGGCGCGACGACGGCGCGCACCTTCTCGAAGTCGTGGCCCCGGGTAGCGATGAAGGCTTTGTTCTCGAGACCCCGCGTCAGGATGTGGTTCAGCATCGCCGAATACAGGGCGACGTCGGTGCCCGGCTGCAACTGGAGGTGGATGTTGGCCCGGCCGGCGAGTTCGGTGCGCCGCGGATCCGCGACGATCAGGGTCGCCCCGCGCTCGTGGGCGCGTTTGATCGCGGCCCCGAA
>DATHDT010000096.1:0-2821 GCA_035318905.1 Gemmatimonadales bacterium
CGCTCGGCCCGGACGGGCTGCGCGTGCTGGAGGATGTCTGCGCCTACTCGCGCTCCGCGGGACTGCAGGTGATCGCGGACGGCAAGCGCGGGGACATCGGCTCGACCGCGCGCGCGTACGCCGCCGCGTTCCTCGAGTCACCGAACGGCAAGGCCCCGCTTGCGGACGCGCTGACGGTGAACCCCTACCTCGGACGCGACTCGATCGATCCCTACCTCGCCGTTTGCCGCCGTGACGGCGCCGGCATCTTCTGCGTCGTCAAGACGTCGAACGCAGGCGGCGCGGAGGTGCAGGACCTCGTGCTCTCCGACGGCCGCCACGTCTGGCAGCAGGTCGCCGAGCTCGTGGCGGAGTGGGGCGCCGATCTCGTCGGCGAGCACGGGCTTTCCTCAGTGGGCGCGGTCATCGGCGCCACGCATCCGCGGGCCGTCGGTGAGGCGCGGCGGTTGCTGCCGCGCGCAATCCTGCTGCTGCCCGGCGTGGGGGCGCAGGGCGCGACACCGGCAGACGTCGCGCGCGCATTCACGAGCGGGCCCGCCAGTGCGCTGGTGAACGTCTCACGCGACGTGATCTACGCCTTCCGGGTCTCCGGGATGGACTGGCGGAGCGCCGCCGCAGCCGAGGCCTCGAAGTACGCCCGCGAAGTGTGGGCCGTGTCCGGCTGGTAGCGGACTGCCGGTGGATCCGCGCAGGCGTGAGCAGCTGACGCGGTATGGCGCGCCGGCCGCGTTCCTTGCTGCGGTGACGATCGCGGCGATCCTGGTCAAGGCGGGTCTGAACGGCAGCTCGAGCACGACTGTGGCCATTACGTCTTCCAGCACGGCTCGGACGACCACCGCAGCCACGACCACGACGAAGCTCGTCCTGACGGCGCCGCAAGGGTCGACGACGACCACGACGACCGAGACCACGACTCCGGGCGCCGAGTACTACGTGGTCGTGAGCGGCGACACGCTTGGCTCCATCGCCCAGAAGTACAACACCACAGTGGATGAGCTGACGACGCTCAATCTGGGCATCGATCCCACGGCCCTCACCGTGGGCCAGAAGATCCGCATCAAGTAGCGCCTCAAGTACCCTTTGCGCTCGTGTTCTTGCGGATCAGCGCCGTCGTCTTCGCGGCGCTCGCCTTCACCGCTGCTGCGTACGCGGCTGCGCCGCCCGTGTCGGCGCGCGCGTTCATCGTCGAGAACCCGGAGACCGGGGAGATCCTCGCGCAGCACGGCGCCTGGTCGCGCGTCCCGATCGCGAGCATCACGAAGCTCATGACCGTGCTCGTCACACTCGAGCATGCGAAGTGGAACGACGTCGTGCGCGTCCGCTCGGATGCCGCAGCGGTCGGCGAGTCGACCGTGCACCTGCGCGCAGGTGAGCGCATCACCGTCGGCGACCTGATCCGTGCGGCCCTGATCCAGAGCGCCAACGACGCGGCCGTGGCGCTCGCCGACTACGTGGGCCACGGCGACCGCGCCGCATTTGTCGCGATGATGAACGCGAAGGCGCAGGAGCTCGGGCTCGACCGAACACACTTCGTCCGCCCTGATGGGCTCGACGCCCGCGGGCACTACTCCAGCGCATACGACGTCACCAGGCTTGCGGAAGTCGCGATGCGCGTCCGCGCGATCCGTTCGGTCGTACGTCTCAGGACCGACACGATCGCGGGCGGCCGCCATTTGCACACGTGGAACGATTTGCTGGGCGTCTTCAAGGGCCTGTACGGGGTGAAGACGGGTCACACCGGCGCGGCGGGATGGTGCGAGGTCGCCGCGGTAAAGCGCAACGGTGTCACGCTCTATACGACAGTGCTTGGAAGCCCGACTCGTTCGCAACGCAATGCCGATCTCGCGTCGTTGCTCCGGTGGGGGATCTCGCGCTACCGGCCAGTATGGGTGGTGCCGCGTGGGCGCGTGTACCTACGGGCCGGTGTCGGCTACGGCAAGGCGGCCGTTCCCATCGTCGCCGCACAGCAGGTGGCACGAACCGTCCGGATCGACCGGCCGCTCGTCGAGCGCGTGATCGCCCCGAACGCGCTCGCGCTTCCTGTCGCACGAGGACAGCGCGTTGGTGAAGTGAGGATCTATTCCGGCCGGCGCCTCGTCGCGCGTCAGCCGCTCATCACCGACCGTGCCGTCGCCAAGCCGTCGTTCGGTGGGCGATTGGGGTTCTACGCGGGCAGGACGTTCAGTCACGTGGGAGACTGGTTCTCGTGATCGTGACGGTCACGCTCAACGCCGCAATCGACCGGACGTTGACGGTGCCGAACTTCCAGCTCGGCCATCGGCACCGCGCGAGCCAGGGGCTCACACTCGCGGGCGGGAAGGGCATCAACGTCGCGCGCGCGCTCAAGCGGCTGGACGTACCCGTCGTGGCGACCGGTTTGGCGGGTGGGCGAACCGGGACGCGCATCGTCGAAGAGCTGACGTCGGAGGCAATCCTGAACGACTTCGTGCGCATCGCAGACGAGTCGCGCACGTCGAGCGCTGTGGTCGACCCGACGGCGGGCACGTACACGGAGATCAACGAATGGGGCCCGCACGTCGAGCCCGAGGAGTTGGCGATGCTGCTCGAGAAGATCAGCTACCTCGCGCGCGGCGCCGACATGGTCGTCTTTGCCGGGACCTTGCCGCGCGGAGTCGAGGACTCCTTCTACGCCGAGGCGATCCGCGATCTCAACCGGCGCAACGTCCCGGCGGTGCTCGACTCCGAAGGGCCGCCGCTTCGCCTCGGCGTCGAGGCGGAGGCATTCCTCATGACACCGAACCAGCGAGAGGCGGAAGGGCTCGTCGGACAGGAGTTCGGCGACGACGAGGACTACACGATG
>DATHDT010000097.1:0-5999 GCA_035318905.1 Gemmatimonadales bacterium
GCCGCCGCGATGCGCTTCAGCGCATCCATCGCCGACGTCGCGCCCGTGATCTTCGCGGGGTCCGAGGGCGGACCGACAAGCGCGAACGCACTGACCACGAACGGGCAGCGCAGCTGCGCGTGCCCCGGCGCGACGAGCCACCGCTCCTCGAGGGCCGGCGCATGCGTGATGATCACGTCGAGATCGCCCGCCGCCGCCGACCGGAGGATCTGTCCGGAAGGGCCGATCACGATGGCCACGGCCGCGGGCGGATGCAGCGAGTCGAGGATCGCGATCGCCCCCGACTGCTCGACGGTACTCGTCGTGCCAAGTCGCAACGGGCGTGCCTCGCTGGTGCACCCCACGAGGGCCGCGCAGATTAGCCCGAGCTTTCCACGGTTCCTCAGGAGCAATCCCATGCGTCGTATGGCGTTCCTCATCGCGTTGCTCGCGTCTCCGTTCGCCGCCGTCGCGCAGGCGCCTCCCCTTACCGTCGAGAGCGTCATGCGCGGGCCGGACTTGGTCGGTACCGCTCCCTTCAATGTTCAATTCGGTGCCGACGGACGCTATGTGTACTTCCGCTGGCGGCGGCCAGAGACTGACACCCTCGACGAGGACTACCGCGTCACTGTAGCGGCGCCGCAACGAATCGAGCGGCTGCCGCGCAACGCGATCGACACGATTCCTCTCGCCAACGGCGTGTGGAGTCCCGACCGCCGCCGCCAAATCGTGGTGCTCAAGGGCGATCTCTGGCTCCTCGACCCCGCGGTGCGGGGTGGGGGAGCCAGACGCCGCCTGACGCACACTCCTGGCGCAGAAACCGCGCCAGCGTGGTCGGCGGATGGCCGCACCGTCTACTTCACACGCGACAACAACGCCTGGGCGCTCGATGTGACCGCTGGGGCGCTGGCGCAACTGACGGACATCCGCCGCGGTCCGGCGCCCCGGGGGACACCGGCAGAGCCGGTGGGTCAAAAGAAGGCGCTGCGTGACGATCAGCGCGACCTGTTCGACTTCATCCGGCGCCAGATCGCCGAAGAGCGGTTGCGTGCCGACACCGACACCGTGTCGACCGTCAAGCCGCTCTACCTGAGCGAGCGACAGAACGTCGCGCGGCTCGCGGTCGCCGCCGACGGGCGCTTCGTCCTCGCCACTGTGACCGAGCGCTCCCGGGGAGACAGCGCGGAGGGGCGGCAGGTCCAGATGCCCGTGTGGGTGACGCAGTCGGGCTACGTCGAGACGCAACAGATTCGGACGAAGGTCGGCGACGCGCAGACGCGGCAGCGCGCGGCGCTGATCGAAGTGGCGACCGGGAAGACGACGTGGGTACAGCAGGATTCGGGAGCCGGGAAGCGGGAAACCGACGTCGCCGGCATCGGATTCTCGGCCAGTGGCCGGCACGCGCTCGTGCGCGTCACAAGCACCGATTACGAAGACGCCTGGCTCGTCGTCGTAGACGTGCCATCGCTCGCGCGGCGCGAAATCGCGCACCTGCACGACGACGCGTGGCTCGACGGGCCGTTGAGCGGCGCGTCGGGTTGGGTCGCCGGGAGCGAGACCGTCTACTACGGCGACGAAAAAACGGGTTACGCGCATCTCTACACGGTCGCCGCCACGGGCGGGGCGGCCCGCGCCCTCACGAGCGGCAACTGGGAAGTGCAGCAGGTCGACATGGCGCCCGATGGACATACGGCCTACCTGCACACCAACGAGGGCGACTTTGGCCAGGTGCACTTCTACGCGCTCGACGTCGCCAGCGGGCGCCGCACGCAGCTGACGAGCACCGAAGGACGACAGGACGTCGTGGTGTCGCCCGATGGGCGAACCCTCGCCGTCTTGCACTCGGCAGCCAACCATCCGCCGGAGTTGTATCTCCAGCCGGCGCGCGCCGGCGCGGCGGCCGTGAAGGTCACGGAAAGCGCCAGCCCTGAGTTTCTCCGCTACGACTGGGTCAAGCCGGACATCGTGATGATCCCGGGTCTGGATGGTGTGCAGGTGCCGGCGCGGCTGTATCGGCCGCGCGGCACGCCGGCAAGCGAGAGCGGGGCCGCCGTCATCTTCGTGCACGGGGCAGGGTACCTCCAAAACGTGCACAAGTGGTGGTCGAGCTATTACCGCGAGTACATGTTCCACCACGTGCTCGCGGCCCGAGGCTACACGGTCCTCGACATCGATTACCGCGGCAGCGCCGGGTTGGGGCGCGATTGGCGCACGGCCATCTACCGGCACATGGGCGGTCTCGATCTGGACGACCAAATCGCCGGCGCGCGCTGGCTCGTCGCCACCATGCACGTCGATTCGACGCGCATCGGGATCTACGGCGGCAGTTACGGCGGGTTCATCACCTTGATGGCGATGTTCACGCAGCCCGGCGTCTTCGCCGCGGGGGCCGCGCTGCGGCCCGTGACCGATTGGGCGCATTACAACCACCCGTACACGGCGCGCATTCTGAACGAGCCCCAGAGCGACACGCTGGCCTACCGGCGCTCGTCGCCGATCTTCTTCGCCCAGGGGCTCGTCGGGCACCTGCTCATCTGCCACGGTATGGTGGACGACAACGTGCATTTCCAGGACACCGCGCGCCTCATCCAGCGCCTCATCGAGCTGGGCAAGCAGAACTGGGAGGTCGCGGTCTACCCCGTGGAGGCGCACGGCTTCCGCCGCAACGACAGCTGGACCGACGAGTATCGCCGGATCTTCAAGCTGTTCGAGGAGACGATCGGCTCCTCGCGCTCCGCGCGCTAGAACAGGCCGATGTTGAACGGCGCGCTCTCGGCGCCCGTCAACCCGCCGCCGCTCACCACGAGTGTGTAGCCGTTGCCGAGGTGGTCGATGCTCAGGTCGGAGAAGGTGGCCACCCCGTTCACGGCCGTGACGGTTTTCGTGCCCCTGAGCGTTCCGGGCAACAGCAAACCGCCGTTGTGACCAATCGCGATCGTCACGGGACCGGCGAAACTGGGGACCGTGTTGCCCTGCTCGTCCACCACCGCCACCTGCACGGGGGGTTGGATCGTCGCCAACGGCAGCGTCCGGCTCGGCTGTGTGGTGAAGGCCAGGTGCTGGGCCGTCGGGTTGAGCGCGACCGCACTCGCGATCCAAGAGCCGGGCGACGCGAAGTACCAGGCCCACTGCGGGTCGACCTCGCCGGCGGAGCCCGGCACCGCGTACTCGGCATCGACGTTCATCGCGGTATCCTCCATCGCGGTGACGTTCGTAAAGCCGGTGGGCTGTTGCGCCGGGCCATGTGCGTTCGACATCGTCACGGCGTAGACGAGGGCGTTCGCATTGACGGGAATCGCACCTGGACCGACCATCGTTGGGACCTCGGCGGACCCGCCCCCGGATGCATGGGCGCCGATGGCCGCGGCGGAAACCGAGCTCACCCCCCGGTAGGCGGAGATGGCGATGGCGGCGTGGACGGGTGATGAGAAGATCGCGTGCACGTCCAGCACCGTGTTCCAATCGTTCGATTCCGGGAAACCCTGCACGTTCGTGGCGACATACGTGGCCATGGAGAGGCCGCCGGCGGTGACGTATTCGACGAGGGTGTAGTGGTTGCCCACCGGCGTACCGTTCGCCAGGTGGTCGGTGACCTCTGTGATCGTGTTTGCCGAGCCGAACCAGAAGAACGTCGCGACGATGGCGTCGCCAAGATGGGGGTTCACCGGATCAAAACCCTTGCCGATGTGCACGTCGTACTGACCCATCCCGCCGCTCTGCTGGTCGAGGGCGATACCGGGGCCGGCCGTGGTCGAGAACTGCGGTGCCGAGAGTCGATCGCCCCCAGCCCGGGGGCCGACGCCGTCACTGCAGGCGGCGACGAGGATGGAACCGATCAGGGCGGCAAATGCTGCACGCGTGAACATGAAAGCTCGCTTGTAGAGTGTGTGCCACAACGTCTTGCACACACATGTATCGCAAGGGCCGGGCCGCCCGGCACACGCTGGAGTGAGCCCCCGTGTGCACCAAATGGCGGCACGGAGACCCTGCGATCGCACTGAATTGGGGGTTATCTTGGGGTGGCGCGGGGCGGTAGCTCAGTTGGGAGAGCACCTGGTTTGCAACCAGGGGGTCGTGGGTTCGAATCCCATCCGCTCCACTACTTACGGATCGACGCGGTCTCGCGCCGTGAGTCTGTCGGCGGGAATCCGCCAGGTGCGGAGCAGTGCCAGCCACGAGTCGGGCCGAATCGTCACTCCCGCCACGCGGCGGTCCACCGCCGCCACGTTGTCCGGTGCGAACAGGAAGATCGCCGGCGCATCCTGGTTCACCATCTCCATCGCGCTCCGCCACGAGCGGCGCGCCACCGCGCGGTTCGTCGCGGACGTCACCGTGCGGTCCACAAGCCGGTCGAATGCCGGGTTGACATAGCGACCGTAGTTGGAGCGCCCACCGCCCACACCCGCGGCCGTCCACGTCTGCGGGATCCCCCCCGACGGCGTCACCTCCGTGCTCCAGGCGTTGAGCAACGCGTCGAACTGCCCACTCTTGGCCCGGGCGAGGAAGAGACTGAAGTCCACCTCGTCGAGCTGCACGTCGACGCCCGCCACGCGGAATGACTCTTGTAACAGGCGCGCGTACTGCCGCCGGATCCCGCTCGACGTCGGGACGAGGATGTGGAACGCGAGGGCGTGGCCGCCGCGGTCGCGGATCCCGTCGCCATCCGAATCGACCCAGCCGAGCCGCGTGAGCGCGCGCGCCGCGCCGGCGCTGTCGTAGGGCAGGGTGCGCGTCGCCGGGTCCCAGATCCAGTAGAGCTGCGACATCGGCCCCGCCGGCACCTTCGCGAGGTCGCCGAAGACGCTCTGGAGGAGACGAGGGCGGTCAATCGCCATCACGAGGGCGCGGCGCAGCTCGCGGTTGCCGAACAACGGATGCGGTTGGGTCGTATCGCCGGGCGCGGTGAAGTTGAAGCCCAGGTATCCGTACACCGAACCGCGGTACGGATAGGTGGCCAGCTGTGCAGCCCCTTGGGCCTGCTTCACGAATTGCGGTGGGCCGAGGACTTCGGTCGCGTCGGCCTCGCCGGCGGTGAGCTGCGTGACCGCGACCGGCAGGCTGGGGGTGAAGCGCCAGATCACCCGCCGGATGTGCGCGCGACCTCCGGGTCCGGTATAGGTCGAGTCGGCGATCAGCTCGAGGGTCTCGCCGGCCTTCCAACGCACGAAGCGGTACGGCCCGTCGCCGACCGGGGCGCGCCCGAAGGGGGCCGTCTTCCATTGATCTCGCGGCAGGTCGCGCAGGAGGTGTGCCGGGAGGATGCGCATCTGGTAGACCGCGTCGTAAAACATCTCGGGATAGCGCTTCTGGAACTTGAAGACCACCGTGAGCGAGTCGCGCGCGGTCACGCCACTGACGAAGCGCAGCGCCGGACGCGAGGACGACGCGATGAGGGAATCGACGTAGACGTCGTACGTGAACGCGACGTCGGCGGCGGTCACGGCACGCCCGTCGTGCCAGCGGGCCCGCGGATCGAGCTGGAAGACGAGGGTCGTGGGTCCCTCCCAGCGCCAGCGCAGCGCGAGGTCGGGTTGAAAGTCCGCGTCCCCGACCGTGTTGCCCGACATCCCGATGTCCGCCAGCTTGCGAAACATCTGGTCGGCGATGTCGCGGCTGACGGCGGTGATGCTGACGGGCGGTAACAGAATGTCCGGTTCGCCCGGCGCGACAATCACGAGAGCGCCGCAGTAGTCGCCGGTGCAGTCCGCGCGCCGATGCCACGCCGGAAGGGTGGTGAGCAACGCCCCGGCAAACACGACGGCGCGAGTTACGGCGGGGCTAAGCGTCCTGATCACCAGGCTCGGCGGGTGCGACATCGGAGCGACGGACCGGGAGGCCGACGTGTTGAGCCCATTCGTCGGTCAGGTCAAACGTCTGGCCCATGTCGAAGTTCAGCACGCGGAGCCGGCGCGCGAGGTCCTTCAGCGCCCAAATGACGGTGTGTTGCGCCTCGATCGAGGACCATTGGCCGAACTCGTTGTGGCTCAGGTCGGCCTCGAGGGCCTCGCCGACCTGTGCGG
>DATHDT010000098.1:0-9378 GCA_035318905.1 Gemmatimonadales bacterium
CGTGCTTCGTCGGCGCTGACGGAAGACGGGGGAGGACGTTTCGGTTCGGCGGTCGTGGCCATACGCCTAATCTATGCTGGCGTCCCGGCCGGCAGGAGGCGCGGCCGCAGGGCCAGGGCGGCCAGGGCCCCGCCCGCCAACCCGCCGAGATGGGCGAAGTTGTCGATGAACGGGTTGGCGAGACCCGTCAGGATCTGCCACCCCGCCCACACGAGCAGCACGAACCCGATCCGTTTGTCGCGGACGTAGAAGCGGTCTTGCCAGCGGTACAGGACGACGATGACCGCGGCGATGACGCCGAAGATCGCCCCTGATGCCCCCACCGACGGGCCCGGCCCCATCGTCATGCTGAGGAGTCCGCCAGCGATGCCGCTCGCGAAGTACACCACCGCGGTGCGCGCGAGGCCAAAGGCGTGCTCGCATGCCAGTCCCACGATGTACAGGACGACGATGTTGCCGAAGATGTGATCGATGCTGCCGTGCAGGAACATGGCGCTCATCAGGCGCCACCATTCACCCGCGAGCACCCGCTCGCGCACCAATGCGCCCGCTTCGATGATCGTCTCCCGATCGGCGAGCGCGCCGGCCGCGATCTCCCACGCGAACATCGCGAGATTCGCGGCGATGAGGAACAGAATGAAGGGCGGCGCGTGCCGCATGCCGCGCTCGAAATCGACGCGGCCGGCGCCGGCACCGCTCTTCGCGAGCATGTCCGGCGTGATGGTGATGGGCTCCTCACGCCGGCCGGGGTCTGTCACCGGCGCTCTCCCGTATCGAGCATCACGCCGAGCGCGAGCGCCACGCGGCGGTCCATCAGGCGCTGCGGATCGCCGCTCATGTCGAGGACGTAGCGGTCGAGGATCGTGAACTTGCGCTTGAACTCGCCGATCACGTCCTCGCTGTCAGGCCGCACGAAGATGAAGTTCGTCCGGAGCAGGCCAAGCATGGGGCCGAGGAAGCGCCGCAGCAACGAGAGGATGACCGAGTCTTCCTTGGCGAGGAACAGCAGCTGCCCGTTCGCGGCGTACACGTACCAGCGCTTGCGGATGAAGTTCCACAAGATGTTCTTCCCGAATCGCGCCAGTGTTTGCCCGCGGAAGTCCCGCACCGTGTAGGTCGCGGTGATCGGCTGGAACTTCTTGTCCTGCAGCACTTCGATGAGCCGGTCGCGCTTCGAGCCGTCACGATAAAACGTGACGTGCCGCTTCGCGGAGAGGGGCACCCCGACGGCGACGAGCGCGACGAGGGCGAGGATGACGCCGAGGAGAATCAGGATTCCGCTGGCCGTGCTCCCGGGGGGCGTCTGGTCGGCGACGGTGGCGAACGCCACCATGACGACGGTCGCCGCGCCAATGCCGGCGAACGCCGCACCCAGGTTGCGGAGCAAGTGCGCCGGGCGCTCAACGTAAATGATGTTGTTGCCCTTCTCGTCGCCCACGTCGTATTTCTCGGAGATCTTGAGCAGCTGCTGGCGCAGCAGGAAGATGTCCCGGTCGAACACCGGATCGGCCTGGACCTGGACCGGGACGCCGGCCCGTCCGGCGGGGACCCGGTTCTCGCGCCCGCACTGCGGGCACTTCACCAGCTTTCCGGCGAACTCGTCCTTCAGCTCGTACGACGTTCCACACTGACAAGTCACACGCACCGACATGGACGGCCTCCAGCGGTGAGGGATATGCGCGGGGAAAGCTTACCGTCCCGGGCCGAGCGCGGCTAGATTTGCGACGCCCTCTTCCCGAGCTCTAGTTCATGCGCCGTCTGTCCCTCCTTCTGACCGTACTCGCGACGCCCCTCGCGGCTCAAGGTGAAGCCCCCACGGCCCCGCCGCAACAGATTCTGATCAAGGCCGGCCGCCTGATCGACGGCCGCTCGGCCCAGGTGCAGACCAACGTCGGGATCCTGATCGACGGTGAGCGCATTCGGACCGTCGGTCCGCTCGCGCAGGTGCAGGCGCAGGCCCCGAACGCCAAGGTGATCGACCTTTCGCAAATGACTGTCCTCCCGGGCTTCATCGATACACACACGCATATGCTGCTCCAGGGAGACGTCACCTCTGAGGAGTACGAGGACCAGCTCCTCAAGCAGTCGATCCCGTATCGCGCCATCCTCGCCGCCCGCAACGCCCGCATCGCGCTCGAGCACGGGTTCACCGCGATCCGCGATCTGGAGACCGAAGGGGCGATGTACGCCGACGTGGACGTGAAACTGGCGGTGAACCGCGGCGAGGTCCCGGGGGCCCGCGTTTTCGCGTCGACGCGCGCCATGGCGCCGACGGGCATGTATCCGATCGGCACCCCCAACTGGGAGATCGACCTGCCGCACGGCGTCCAGACGGTGGACGGCGCCGACAACGCCCGCCTCGCGGTGCGCGAGCAGGTGCAGCACGGCGCCGACTGGATCAAGTACTACAGCGACCGCCGCTACTACTTCACCCCTGACAGCACGCTCCGCAGCTGGGTGAACTTCACCGATGACGAGGCGCGGGCCATCGTGGATGAGGCGCACCGGTTGGGCCGCAAAGTCGCCGCGCACGCGATCGGATCCGACGGCATCGCGGCCGCGCTGCGCGCCGGCGTGAACTCGATCGAGCATGGCGACGGGCTCACCGACTCGTTGATGGACGTGATGGTCCGGAACAACGTGTATTGGGTTCCCACGGTGACGGTCGGCGTGCACGTCGTGCCGCGGGGTGGCGCGTGGCCGGCGTTGGTGGCGCTCGAGCGCCGCGCCTTCGGGCGCGCGCTGCGCAAAGGCGTCAAAATCGCCCTGGGCACCGACGTCGGCGGATTCCCGTGGACCGAAATCAACCAGGCCAAGGAGTTCGAGTACTACGTGCAGTACGGCATGACGCCGATGCAGGCGATTCAATCCGGCACGTCGGTCGCCGCGGCCCTCCTCGGTCAGGAGCAGAACATCGGCGCGATTGCGCCCGGACTCTACGCCGACCTCGTCGCGGTCGCGGGGGATCCGCTCCGGGACATCACGGAACTCCAACGCGTCAAGTTCGTTATGAAGGGTGGCACGGTATACCTTTCCCAATAGTGCGACGCGCGTTCGGACTCGTCCTCTTCCTTAGTATCGGCGCCGTCGGATCCGGGGTGGGGCAAATGACCCCACCCGGCACCGGCGGCGTCGCGGCGTTGGCGGGTATTCTCGAGCAGCTCGGCGCGAACAAGCGCGTGCTCGTGATCGGCGCCCATCCCGACGACGAAGACACGCAGCTCCTCGTGCTGCTGTCGCGTGGCCTCGGCGCCCAGGCCGCGTATCTCTCGCTCACCCGCGGTGAAGGCGGGCAGAATCTCATCGGGGCGGAGCTCGGCCCCGGTCTCGGCATCATTCGCACCGAAGAGCTGCTTGCCGCGCGCGACCTGGATGGCGCCCGGCAGTACTTCACGCGCGCTTACGATTTCGGCTTCTCGAAGTCGGCCGACGAAGCGTTCCGCTTCTGGCCGCGCGACTCGCTCCTCAAGGACGTCATCGACGTCATCCGCCGCTTCCGGCCCCAGATCATCGTCTCTGTCTTCGCGGGCACTCCGGCAGACGGGCATGGCCAGCACCAGGTGGCGGGGTTGCTGGCGCGCCAGGCCTTCGACGCGCTGCGCGACTCCACGTGGGGGCCCGTCAAGCTGTATCGCTCGACCCGGTTTGATTCCGCCGCGACGAGCCTCACGCTCCCCGCCGGCACCCTCGATCCCGTTATCGGCCAGTCGTACTACCAGCTCGCGATGGCGAGCCGCAGCCGTCACCGCTCGCAGGACATGGGACAGCTGCAGCGCCCGGGGCCGAGCAGCGTGCGGCTCTCGTTGATCACGACCCGGCCCGGTGCAACTGGGACGGGACTCTTCGCCGGGGTCGACACAGTGGTGCACGGCGGCGGCATGGAGCGCTACGCCCCGCTCATCGACTCTGCGCGCGCCGCGCTCAACCCGTGGCGCCCCGCCGCGGCGTTGCCGTACTTGAGTCGCGCGCTGCGCGTGCTAGGCGGGAGCGACGCCGACCAGCGCGCGCTGCTCGAGCGGGCGGTGGCGATCGCGGCCGGCGTGGCGATCGACGGCACCACCGACGACGGGATCGTGACGCAGGGCCAGCGCCTCCAGGTCGAGGTGAACGTGTGGAACGCCGGGGACAGCGCCATCCGAGTCGATAGCCTCGATGTTCGGGCGCCGGCAGGGTGGACCGTCGAGCGCCTCGATTTCGGCGGTGCCACCGTATCCGCGGGGGCGGTGAGTACGCAACGGTTTGTCGTCGCCGTGGCGCGCGAGGCGGAGCGCACCCAGCCGTACTTCTTGCGGCGGCCGCTTACGAATGGGGGCGGGCTTTACGATTGGACCGGCGTGCCGCCCGACGTGCGCGGCCTGCCGTTCGACCCGCCGCCCGTGGAGGCGCGCGTGCGGCTCACGATTGCCGGGGAGCCGGTGACGCTGACGCGCGAGGTCGTGTATCGCTATCGCGATCAGGCGATCGGCGAGGTGCGGCGTCCCCTGTTCGTCACGCGCGCGTTCGACGTTGCCATCGCGCCCGACGAGGTGCTCTGGCCTGTGGACGGCGGGAAGGATCCGCGGCGCTTCACGGTTACGGTCACCAACCGCGCGCGCGGCCCCGGGACCGCCCGGGTGACATTCACGGCGCCGGCCGGGTGGCCCCCCGTTCCCGCCGAGAGTTTGGCGTTCGGGCGGGAGGACGAAACGAAGAGCATCACGGTCGCGCTTTCGCCTCCGCTCCAGCGCCTCGTCCCGGGTGCGTACGACCTGCGCGCCGCCGCGGTCGGTGCCGACGGTCGCAAGAACGAAGGCGGGCTGCAGGTCATCGACTATCCGCACATCCGCCCGCGCGCCGCGGTGCAAGGGTCTGTCGCGCGGATTCGCGCCGCGGCGATCGCGCTGCCCGCCCTCTCGCGCGTGGGCTACGTGCGGGGCGCCTCCGATCGAGTTCCCGAAGCGTTGCAGGCGGTGGGCGTCCCCATCGAGCTGCTCGGCCCCGACTCGCTGGCGCGCGGCGATCTTTCCCGCTACGACGCGATCGTGATTGGCAGCCGTGCCTATGAGACCGATCCAGCGCTCGTCGCCAACAACGGGCGTCTGCTCGAGTACGCGCGCGCCGGCGGACTCCTGCTCGTCCAGTACCAGCAGTATCCCTTCGTCGATGGCGGCTACGCGCCGTATCGGCTGAGCATCGGCCGGCCGCACGATCGCGTCACCGATGAGACGGCGCCCGTCACGCCGCTCGACCCGGCGCACCCCGCGCTCCACTACCCCAACGAAATCGGCGCCGGCGATTGGCGCGGGTGGGTGCAGGAGCGAGGGCTCTACTTTGCGCACGACTGGGACACCACATACGTGCCGTTGCTGGAAACGCACGACGTGCCCGGCCCGGAGCTCAAGGGCGGCGTCCTCGTCGCGCCCTTGGGTCGCGGGACCTACGTGTACACGGGCTTGAGTTTCTTCCGACAGCTTCCCGCGGGGGTGCCGGGCGCCTACCGACTGTTCGCGAATCTGCTGGGTCTCAAGCAGACCAGTGTTCCGTAACCGCATCGTCGTGCTCGCGGTGCTCCTCGCCGCCTGCTCGCGAGATTCTCGCACGCCCCTCGTCATCTACAGCCCGCACGGCCGGGATCTGTTGACGCTGTTCGAGCATCGGTTCGAAGCGGCGCATCCCGACGTCGATGTCCGCTGGCTCGACATGGGCTCGCAGGAAGTCTACGACCGCATTCGCTCCGAGCGGGCCAATCCGCAGGCCGACGTATGGTTCGGCGGGCCGTCGTTGATTTTCGCGCTCGCAGCCCGGGATTCGCTGCTCGACTGCCATCGGCCCAACTGGGCCGACGCCATCGCGCCGCGCGGCCGCGGAGTCGGGGACTGCTACTTCGCGACGTACGAGACGCCGGCGGTCTTCCTCTATCCCGAGTCTCTGCTCACGCACGCCGAGGCGCCGCAGGACTGGGACGACCTTCTGGCCCCGCGCTGGAAGGGCAAGATCATCATCAGGGATCCCGTCGCGAGCGGCACGATGCGCGCGGTGTGGGGCCTGATCCTGAGCCGCAGCCTGCGTGCGACGGGCGACACCACGGCGGGCTTCGCGTTCCTGCGCGGACTCGACGGCCAGACCAAGGAGTACGTCCAGAATCCCGCCCTCGTGAGCGAGAAGATCGCGCGCCAGGAGGGGATCGTGACGGTCTGGGATCTCCCCGACGTGCTGATCAGCCGCCGGCGCGGGATGCCGATCGGGTACGTCTTCCCGCGCAGCGGGACCGTGGCCATCGAGGATGGCATCGCCGTCGTGCGCGGCAGCAAGCACGTCGACGGGGCCAGGGCGTTCGTGGAGTTCGCCGGGACCCCCGAGATGCAACTGGCCGCGGCGCGTGAGGTGTACCGGCTGCCGGCGCGGCTCGACTTGCCGGCCGATTCGCTCCCCGATTGGGTGCGCGACGTGCGGCAGCGGATGGTCGTCGCCGATGTGGATTGGAACCTGCTCGCCGAGCGTGGACCGGAGTGGATGCGGTGGTGGGACCAGCACGTCCGCGGCACGGGGGGGGGGCGGCGGTGAGCGCCTTCCTCCAAGTCCAAGCCATCAAGAAGCAGTGGTCCCACGACGTCACGGTGGGACCGATCACCCTGGACATCGCGCGCGGCGAGATCGTCGCGCTGCTCGGTCCCTCGGGCAGCGGCAAGACGACGATGCTGCGCTTGCTCGCGGGGTTCGAGACACCCGACGCCGACGGCGGGGGGGGGCGCATCGTCGTCGAGGGCGAGGACGTCACGAGCAGACCTCCGGCGCGGCGCCGCTTTGGGATGGTCTTCCAGCATTACGCCCTGTTTCCGCACCTCGATGTTGGCGAGAACGTCGCGTTCGGACTGCGTGGCGACCCCGACGTGGGCAGGAAGACGAGTGAAGCGCTGCGCCTCGTCGATCTGGCCGGCTTCGAGCGGCGCAAGGTGCAGGAGCTGTCGGGCGGGCAGCAGCAACGCGTGGCGTTGGCGCGCGCGCTCGCGCCGGAGCCGCGCGTGCTCCTGCTCGACGAACCGCTGTCGAACCTCGACCCGGCGCTGCGCGAGCGCACGCGCCGCGAGCTGCGCCAGCTCATCAAACGCGTCGGTATCACCACCGTCTTCGTGACCCACGAGCAAGAAGAGGCCTTCGATCTGGGCGATCGCGTCGCCGTGCTGAGCGCCGGCCGCCTCGAACAGGCGGGCCCACCCGACGAGCTCTACGAACGTCCGGCGAGCCTGTTCGTCGCGACGTTTGTGGGCCGTGCCAACGTGTTTCGGGGACCGGCCGCCCGGGCGCTTTGCGGCGGCGCGGATCCCGGCGACTCGCCGATCGTCGTGCGTCCGGAACGACTGCGCTTCGCCGACGCGGGACTCGCGGGTGTGGTGCGCGAGCGGCGCTACACCGGCGCGACCGCGTTCTATCTCGTCGAGAGCGACGGCGGCGAGCGCTTCGAGG
This sequence comes from Gemmatimonadales bacterium, assembly GCA_035318905.1. Lineage (GTDB taxonomy): Bacteria > Gemmatimonadota > Gemmatimonadetes > Gemmatimonadales > GWC2-71-9 > 20CM-2-65-7. The sequence continues at coordinate 7,444 of DATHDT010000098.1, forward strand.
TGCTGGCCGAGCCCGACGCGGCTCAGGTGGGCGATCGGGTCTACGTCCAGGCCGAGCGCGTGATCCGCTTCACGGAGAACGGCCGGTGAGCCGCCGCACGGCGCAAATCCTCGGCGTTGGTCTCGCGCTGCTGCTCGCGTGGCTCGTGTTGTTCCCTATCCTCGTGGTTGCCGGCGACGCCGCCGATCGCACGGCGCTCAGCGCTTTTTTTGGCCGAGGGGGGGAGTGGGCGGCGCTCTGGGCCAGCGTGTGGATCTCCCTCGTCAGCGTGGCGCTCGCGGCGGCGATCGGGGTGCCGCTCGCCTTCCTGTTCGAGTGGTTCGACTTCCCGGGACGGAAGACCCTGGGCTCGCTCGTCGCGCTTCCGGTCGTGCTTCCGCCCCTCGTCGGCGTGATCGCGTTCCTGTTCCTGTACGGGGAGTCGGGGTTCATCGCGCGCGCCGTGCAACGGTTGTTCGGGATGCAGGAGGCGCCCTGGCGGCTCCAGGGACCCGCCGCGATCCTGCTCGTCCACGCCTACTCGATGTACGTCTACTTCTACCTGTTCACGCGCGCGGGGCTCGCCAAGCTCGACGTCTCGATGCTCGAAGCGTCCGAAGCGCTCGGCGCCGATCGCTGGACGACGATCCGGCGCGTCGTGCTGCCGCTCGTGCGCCCGTCGCTGGTCGGCGCCGCCATCCTGACATTCATGACGTCACTCGGCTCGTTCAGCGCGCCGTACATCTTCGGGGGCGGTTTCCGCGTCATGACGACGCAGATCGTCGCCACCAAACTCAATGGTGATCTGCCCCTCGCGATGGTCGAGACCCTGGCGCTCGCCGTCGTGGCGGTGGCGGGGCTCCTGCTGCTGCGCCGCACCGAAGGCGACGACATCCTCGTCGCCTTGGGGAAGGGGATCGCCCCCCGGCCCCGGCCGATTCGTCGCGCTGGCGTGCGCGCCCTCGCGACGGCCGCCGGGTGGGGCCTTGCGGTGCTCCTGTTACTCCCGCATCTGACCCTGGCGCTGGTCTCGCTCGTCCCGTACGGCGCCTGGACGACGCAAATCCTGCCTCCGGTCCTGAGCTTCGAGAACTACCGCCGCCTGTTCAGCGAAGCCGAGCGACTCCGGCCTCTCGCCAACTCGCTGTGGATGGCGGCGGTGAGCACCGCGATGGCCGTCGCCCTGGGGCTCGCCGCCGGGTGGTTGATCGTGCGGCGGCGCGTCGCGGTGCGGCGGGCGATTGAGTGGTTACTCGCGCTGCCGTGGGCCTTGCCGGGTACCGTGTTCGCGATCGCGTTGGCGATGACGTTCAGCGTGCACGCGCCGCCGCTGCGCTGGGTGCTCGTCGGCACGGCGGCGATCCTGCCGCTGGCGTACCTGGTGCGCGCGTTGCCGCTCACGGGCCGCGCCCTGCTCGCCGGGTACCGACAACTCGATCCCGCGCTCGAGGAGGCGGCGGCGAGTCTCGGCGCGGGTCGGTGGCGCACGCTGGCGCGCGTCACACTGCCGCAGCTCCGGCCCGGCCTCGCGGCCGGGGCGAGTCTCGCGTTCGTGGCGGCGCTGGGCGACATCGTCGCGTCGATCGTGCTGTACACCTATGAGACGCGTCCCATTTCGATCGAAATCCTGTCGAGCCTGCGGCTCTCGGAGACGGGTGTGGCCGCGGCGTTCGGCGTGGTCCTGATGGTGGTGAGCGCGCTGGTGCTCGGAATCGGAGCGAGACGATGAAGCGGTTGGCGGTCCTGATGGCCGTCTGTTTCGTGGACATGCTGGGGCTGATGCTCGTGGCTCCGCTGATGGCGTTCTACGCGACCAGCATGAAGGCACCCGAATGGTTGGTGGGACCGCTCATCTCGTCATTCGCGGTGGCTCAGCTGATTTCGTCCCCTATCTGGGGAAAGTTCTCGGACCGCTACGGACGCCGCCCGGCGATGATCATCGGGCTCAGCGCGTCG
>DATHDT010000099.1:0-4206 GCA_035318905.1 Gemmatimonadales bacterium
CCATTGCGGTGAGCGCGCCAACCGCGGCCGCGCCCCTCGGCGTCTTCGACTCGGGGATCGGCGGTCTCACCGTCGCCCGCGCGCTGTTCGAGCGGTTGCCAAAGGAGTCGGTCATCTACTTCGGCGACACCGCGCGCGTCCCCTACGGTCCCAAGTCGCCCGAGACGGTCCGGCGCTACAGCGCCGAGATCCTTGCGTATCTCCTCAAGCGCGGCGTGAAGGCGGTGGTGGTCGCCTGTAACACGAGCACCGCGCACGCGCTCGGCCATCTCCAGGAGCACTCGCCCGTGCCGGTCGTGGGTGTAATCGAGCCCGGCGCGCGGGCCGCCGTCGCGGCGACCAAGACGGGGACAATCGGCGTGATCGGCACCGCGGGCACGATCGCGAGCGGGGCCTACGAGCGCGCCATCAAGCAGCTGCGCCCCGATGCGCGCGTGCATGCGCAGGCGTGTCCGTTATTCGTGCCCCTAGTAGAGGAAGGGTGGTTCGATCACCCCGCCACCGAATTGATCGCTCGCGAGTACCTGGAGCCCCTGAAGAAGGCCGCGGTCGACGTGCTGGTCCTGGGCTGCACACACTATCCGTTGCTCAAGCCGCTGCTGGCGCGCGTGATGGGGCAGGGGGTGACGCTCGTGGATTCCGCGGAGGAAACGGCTAAGGCCGTGGCCGCCGAGCTGGAGACGCGACATCTGCTGTCTTCAGGGGGAAGTCACGACCATCTGTTTGTTGTGTCGGATGACGAGCCGCACTTCCGCAAGGTGGGAGCTCGGTTCTTGGGAGGGAGACTCAAGAAGGTGGAGGTTGTACCCTTGGGTTAGTCCCGGCCTGACGTCCTTCAGGACAACTCCGGCCGAGCCCGGGCTTCAGCCCGGGAATTCAAACTGCCGCAACTCAACCTCCTTCTCCGTCACCACCGCGTACCGTCCCCCATCGAGAAACGCACCCGGATTGAGATACACGCGGCCGTCGGGCAGCCGGTCGATCACCGGCCGGTGCGTGTGGGCCATGATGACGAGCGAGAGATCGGTGCGGAGCGCCAGGAAGTCGGCGGCCCACTGGCGCTGCGCCAGAGAGGCGCGGTCGAGCACGGCGCGGTCGCGCGTGTTGTCGGCGAGGTGGCGGGAGAACAGATCGGCGATCCAGAAGCCGATCGTGGGATGCAGCATCCCGAACGTCCAGATCGTGAGCGGGTGCCGCGTCACGCGGTGCATCAGCTGCGCACTCCAGTGTTGCTCCGTCAGGCCGTCTCCGTGCACGACCAACAGGCGGCGCCCGGCGAGCTCCAGCTCAGCCTCGCCGGCGTAGAACGCGATGCCGAGATCCTTGCGCAGGAAGTCGCCGCCCCAGCGGTCGTGATTTCCACCGACGAAGGTGATCGGGATGCCGCGCGCACGGACCTCCTGGAGCTTTACGACGCTCGCGAAATGCTTGCGGGGGATGACCGTGCGATACTCGAACCAAAAGTCGAAAAGGTCGCCGTTGATGAGCAGGTGATCGCCCGGCTGGGGCACCTGCTCGAGAAACGCGTGAAACGCGGCCTCGGTCGCATGGGGAACCTGGCCGAGGTGCGCGTCGGCGACGACGATCACACGGGACTGAGGAGAAGGCACGGGCACAAGTGTAGAACGGCTGACCCCGGGCGCAAGCCCGGGGAAGACCAAAACCAAACCCTGGGGTTCAACCCACCCCGGGCTGTCGCCCGGGGTCAGTCCGACACATAGATTGTCCCAAGTTATGACGGCTACCCGTCACCCGACCCCGACCCGGCCCCCCGCCGCGGCGCCGGCCTATCCGGCTCCGCGACCGTCGGGGGACGAGCGCAATCCCGGGACTCCGCTCGATCTCGACGCGGTGCTCGCGTTGCGGGTGAATCGCAGCGCCGTCGAGCGTCGCGCCGCGACGATCCCCACGCGCCGTACGGTCAAGAAGGAATGGCAGGCGGCGTGGCTGCTGCGCGCGAGCACCTGCATGGACCTGACCACGCTGCAGGGCGACGACACGCCCGGAAACGTCACCCGTCTCTGCGCGAAGGCGCGGCGCCCGATCCGCCCCGACCTGATCGACGCCCTCGGCGTCGCGCAGCTCGACATCAAGGTGGGGGCCGTCTGCGTCTACCACACACTCGTCCCCACGGCCGTGAAGGCCCTCGCCGGCTCGGACATCCCCGTGGCCGCGGTCTCGACCGGGTTCCCGGCGGGCCTGAACCCGATCTCGCAGCGTCTGGAAGAAATCCGCGCGTCCGTGGCGGCGGGAGCGCAGGAGATCGACATCGTCATCACGCGCGCGCACGTCCTCACGGGCCGGTGGGACGCTCTGTATGAGGAAGTCCGCGCCTTCCGCGAGGCGTGCGGCCCGGCACACATGAAGGCGATCCTCGCGACCGGCGAGCTCGCCACGCTGACCAACGTCGCGCGCGCCAGCATGGTCGCGATGATGGCGGGCGCCGATTTCATCAAGACGTCGACCGGCAAGGAGCCCGTCAACGCGGTGCTTCCCGTGGGCGTCGTCATGACCCGCATGATTCGCGAGTACGAGGCCCGAACCGGCGCTGCCGTCGGCTTCAAGCCGGCCGGGGGCATCCGCACCGCCAAGCAGGCCCTCGACTGGCTCATCCTAATGAAGGAAGAGCTGGGAGATCGCTGGCTCCGGCCCGCCTTGTTCCGGCTCGGCGCCAGCGCCCTGCTCACCGACATCGAGCGCCAGCTCGAGCACTTCGTGACGGGGCGCTACTCGGCGGCCTACCGTCACCCGATGGTGTGAGATGACGACCGTCGCGAAGCTGTTCGAGACGATGGACTACGGGCCGGCGCCCGAGAGCGCCGCGCCGGCGCTCGAGTGGCTCAAAGCGCACAACAACGCGCAGCTCGGCCACTACATCGGTGGCCAGTGGATGGCGCCGGCCGAGGGCCAGTACTTCGAGACGATCAACCCCGCGACCACCGCGGTGCTCGCGCGCGTGGCGCAGGGCGGCAACGCTGACGTCGACGCGGCCGTCACGGCCGCACGCGCCGCCGCTCCGGGGTGGGCAGCCCTCACCCCGCATGCCCGCGCTCGCTACCTCTACGCGATTGCTCGTGAGATCCAGCGCAACGCGCGGCTCCTCGCCGTGCTCGAGAGTCTCGACAACGGCAAGCCGATCCGCGAGACGCGCGATCTCGATATTCCGCTCGTCGCCCGCCACTTCTACCATCACGCCGGGTGGGCACAGTTGTTGGCGACGGAGTTCGCCGGCTATCAACCGATTGGCGTCGTGGGTCAGATCGTCCCCTGGAACTTCCCGCTGCTGATGGTGGCGTGGAAAGTCGCGCCCGCGCTCGCTGCGGGGAACACGATCGTGATGAAGCCCGCCGAGTTCACACCCCTCACCGCGCTCTGTTTTGCCGAGTTGACGCGCGAAATCGGGCTGCCGCCAGGCGTCTTCAACGTCGTGACGGGAGACGGCGCGACCGGGAAGCATCTGGTCGAGCACCCCGACGTGAACAAGATCGCCTTCACCGGGTCGACCGAAGTGGGCCGGATCATTCGCAAGGCGACGGCGGGGACGGGCAAGAAACTCACGCTCGAGCTGGGGGGGAAGAGCCCGTTCATCGTGTTCGACGACGCCGATCTCGACAGTGTGGTCGAAGGGGTCGTGGACGCGATCTGGTTCAATCAGGGGCAGGTCTGCTGCGCCGGCTCGCGGCTCCTCGTACACGAAGGGATTGCCGACCGGCTCACGCAGAAGCTGCGGGCGCGCATGGAGAAGCTCCGCGTCGGCTCGCCGCTCGACAAAGCCGTCGACATGGGCGCGATCGTGGCGCCGGTGCAGCTCGAGCGGATCCGCGTCCTCGTCGAAAAAGGCGTCGAAGAAGGCGCCAAGATGTGGCAACCATCCTGGGCCTGCCCGACGGAAGGCTACTTCTATCCGCCCACGTTGTTCACCGACGTTTCGCCTGCTGCGACCATCGCGCAGGTCGAGATCTTCGGGCCGGTGCTCGTCTCGATGACGTTCCGCACGCCCAAGGAGGCCGTCGAGCTCGCCAACAATACGCCCTACGGTCTCGCCGCCAGCGTCTGGACGGAAAACATCAACCTCGCGCTCGACGTCGCGCCGAAACTCAAGGCGGGCGTGGTGTGGGTGAACTGCACCAACATGTTCGACGCGGCGTCGGGCTTCGGGGGGTATCGGGAGTCGGGATTCGGGAGAGAGGGCGGGCGCGAGGGGAT
>DATHDT010000100.1:0-2639 GCA_035318905.1 Gemmatimonadales bacterium
CGTCGAGCACCCCGTGTGACGCCATGCACAGGAAGAGGAACAGCCACACCTGGTTCCAGTCGAGCGGGCCTGTCCCATCCCGGTAAAAGAGCAAGACAACGACGAAGCTGACGACGGCAGCCGCAAGCAGCGAATGCGTCAACCCGCGATGCCCCAGGAGGTCGGCGTACTTCACGCCGAACCGAAACATGATCACATCGAGGTCCGGCGCGACGGCGAGCAGCGCGCCGAAAAACCACAGATGCCACGCCACGCGCGGCCGGTGAAAGAACGCGGCAATGGCGCTGGTCGCAACGACGTGCGTTGGGGCAGAAGCCATCAGAATCTCCTCACGGTCGCGCCACCCCGGGCAACCGCAGGCGAACCAGCTCGGCGTTGACGGCGACGAGGTCCGTCGACCACACCTGGGTCAGGCGCGCCAAGTACCCGTCCAGCTCCGCGGACAGAATCCGAAACAGCTCCGGCATGTTGCTCGTGGGCGGACCGTCGCCGCGCTCGGCCATCGACATGAGCGTCGCGAGCCGGTTGTTCACTTTGATGGGAAAGTTGAGCGGATCCTGATTGCTTTGGTTCCGCACCTGATAGATGCTCTCTTCCACGGCTCGCGCGTTTGCGATGAGCTTCGCGGCCGCAGCGCTCAGCCGCCCGTCGGTTGACTTCTTGAGACGATCCTCCACCTGACTCCTGACGCGCCGGATCTGAATGATCGCGGTGTTCGCGGCGTTCACCCGGTCGCGCACCTGACGCGAGAAGGCGTACTGCGCCTGCAGATCGGCGTCGCTGACGCTCGTGATCCAGGGATTCCGCTCGACCGAGAGCGGGGCCGTGAGCGTTCGGCCGTCGGCGGTGAGGCGTACCGTGTAGCGACCCGGTGGTGCCGCCGGGGCGTTGCTGCGCACGCCCCACATGATCATGCCCGGGAAGGTGACGAACGGCTGCGTCCGCAGATTCCACGCGAGCTGGCTCACTCCCGCGGCGAGCGGCAGCCACTGCGTCCGGTTGCGGGGCCCCTCCCCTCCTTCATCACCACCCGCTGGACGCGCCTGTTGCGGCGGCGTGGTGTCGGGCTCCCAAGTACGGACCACGCCGCCCGTGGAATCGAGTATCTCGAGCCGAGCGCTGCGCGGTTTGTCTTTGAGCCACCAGCTCAGCGTGACGCCCGGGCCGGAGCGCACTGCCAACGGCGGGGTGAAGAGCCACGCAACCGCGCTGAGGTGCTCCGCCGTCCCCTGGCGCAGCGGCGCGATGTTGTCGAGCACCCAGAAGCCGCGCCCGTGCGTGGCGATCACCAGCTCGTTGCCTTCCACCACGAGGTCCGCCACCGGCACGTCGGGGAGCCCGGCGTTGAGCGGCTGCCAAGCGGCGCCGTCGTCGAACGAGATGTAGGCGCCGTGCTGCGTGGCAGCGTAGAGCAACCCGCGGCGCGTGGGGTCCTCGCGCACGGCGTGGACATAGGCGTCGGGCCGGATGCCGCTGACGATCTTTGTCCAGGTGCGCCCGTAGTCGGCGGTCTTGAAGATGTACGGCGCGAAGTCGTTCAGGAGCGGCCGGCGCACCGAGACGTACGCCGTCCCGTCGTCGAAACTGGACGCATCGATCTGGCTCACTCGGCCGAACTCCGGCATCGCGCTGGGTGTGACGTTCGTCCACGTGGTGCCGCCGTCGCGCGTGATCTGAACGAGCCCGTCATCCGAGCCGGTCCAGATGACGTTCACGTCGCGCTTCCCGGGGCCCACGGCGAAAATCGTGGCGTACACCTCGGGGCCGTTCATGTCGCCCGTGATCGGCCCGCCGGACCGCTCGAGCGTCCTGGGGTCGTGCCGCGTGAGGTCGCCGCTCACGGCGCTCCACGTCTTGCCGCCGTCCCGCGTGCGCCAGAGGCGCTGCGACGAGACGAACAGCGTGTGCGGATCGGCCTTGGAGAAGATGATGGGGAACGTCCATTGCCAGCGCTCCCGGATGTCCTTGGCGGGCTCGCCCGAGTAGAACCACGGATAGGGATTCACCTCGCGCGACGTGCCGAGCACCCGGTCGTAACGGTCCACGTAGCCGCCGTTGTTCGTCCCGGCATAGAAGACGTCGGGGTTCAGCGGATCGGGCGCGATGTAGCCCGGCTCGCCGCCCCCGGCCTCGTACGACACCTCCATGCCGCCGAGCGTCAGGTCGCGCGGCCGGGGCGCCGGAGCGGTGCTGTCCTTTGGAGGAGGCGGAGCCGTGAAGGCCGCCGCGTTCCAGTTGAAGGGCGTGCACAGCGTGCTGTTGTCTTGCTGCGAGCCGCACACGTGATACGGAATGTGCGCCGTCGTGATCACGTGGTAGAACTGTTCGGTGGGATAGTCCTCGGCCGTCCAGTTCTGTGCCGTGTCGCTGGAGACGGCGGCGCCCCCGTCGTTCCCCACCACGAGATGGGCCGCGTCGTCGGGATCGATCCACAGATCGTGGAAGTCCCCGTGTGTCCCATTGTTGACGGACTTGATCGTCTTGCCGCCGTCCGTGGACCGGAACATCGTCGTGTTCTGCATGTAGACGACGTCCGCGTTCTTGGAATCGGCAAAGACGTGCGTGTAGTAGAACGCGCGCTGCCGGATGGAGCGGCGATCGTTGATCAACGCCCACGTGGCGCCGGCGTCTTCGCTGCG
>DATHDT010000101.1:0-2511 GCA_035318905.1 Gemmatimonadales bacterium
GGGGGGGACGGTCACCGAGCCCGCCGAAGTTGAGGAGGCCAAGCTCTTTATCCAGCAGGCGCGGTACGATATCCCCTTGCTCCCCGCGGCCCTCCGCCGCGGCGCCGACAGCGGCCTCACGCAAATCGCCCTCCTGCTCGACCGCCTGGCCCCTCCGGACTCCGTCCGACGGGCTGCCGACGCGCTGATCGCGCGCATCGGGATCGACGAGCCTATCCCGTCGCGGCCCCCGTCGGTTGCCCGCGGCGCTCTGGTCTTCGGCCAGAGCTGCGCGGCCTGCCACGGAGAGTCAGGGCGGGGTGACGGGCCCAAGGCCAAGACCCTCAAGGGGCCGCCGCCCTCGAACCTGGCGGACCCCGCGGTGATGAGCGGCACCTCGCTGCTCGAGATCTACCGGCGCGTCGCGATCGGTGTGCCGGGTACGGCAATGCCCGAGTTCGCCGCCGACCTGTCCGAGGATGATCGGTGGGCGGTCGCGGCCTATGTCGGGGCATTGCAGTACGGGGGCTCCGCGACGGCCGCGACGTTTGCGGCGGTTCGCCGCCAGGTCGACTCCGCGATTACCGCGCGCTCAGAGCAGATGGCATTCGGCGCGTATCTCACGTTCGAGCAGGTGGAGACAGAGGTCCGGGCGCGGAACGCAGGGCTCGCGAGTGAGCTGGAGGCGGCGTTCGATGCACTCCGCACCCACGTGCGTCGCAGCGAGCCCGCGGAGTTGGCGACGATTCGCCAGCGGCTCCTCGGGGGGCTGGAGCACGCCGAGCGCGTCATCGTCGACCGGCCGTCGGCGATGAGCCTGTTCGTGTCGTCGTTCTTTCTCCTGGTGCGCGAGGGATTCGAGGCGATCCTCATCGTCGCCGCGTTGATGGCATTCCTCGCCAAGGCGGGCGCTGCCGAGCAACGCCGCCACGTCGCCCGAGGCGCCTGGGTCGCCGTCGGCGGCAGCATAGTCACTTGGGCCCTCGTCGAGCTGCTCTTCCAGGTCACGCCGGGACAGCGGGGCGCGATTGAGGGCTTCACGATGCTGCTCGCGGCGGCAGTGCTCTTCTACGTGAGCTACTGGCTCCTGTCGAAGATCGAAGCGGCCAAGTGGACAGCGTTCGTGAAGGACAAAATGCAGAGCGCGCTCTCCTCGGGTTCGGGGCGCGCGCTCAGCGCCGTCGCGTTCCTCGCCGTGTATCGCGAAGGCTTCGAGACCATCCTGTTCTATAAGGCGCTCTTCAGCTCAGGGGGGAGCGGCGGCACGGCGCCGGTGCTGGCGGGGATCGCGGCCGGGGCGGTAGGGCTCGTCGCTGTGTATTTCGTGATCAACCAGCTGGGGATGCGCGTCGCCATGAAGCCGTTCTTCGCGGTGACGGGCGCGATGCTCTACTACATGGCGTTCGTGTTCGCGGGGAAGGGCGTGGCCGAGCTGCAGGAGGGCGGAGTGGTCGGTCTCACCGTCGTTGAAGGCGTGCCGCGTATTCCCGTGCTCGGGATCTACCCGACCCTCGAGTCACTCGCGTTGCAGGGCCTCTTCCTCATCCTGGCGGTGGTGGCACTGGTTTGGGCAATGAAACCGGCTGCCCGTCCGGCTTCCACCAAGCCCTAAGCACCACCACACCCAGGATCACCAGCGCCACACTCGTCGCCTGGGCCAAGGTGAATCCGCCGAGCCAGAGTTTATGGTCGTCCTTGGCGCGGACGAACTCCACGAGAAACCGCTCCAGGCCGGCGAAGACCAGGTAGCACCCGAGCATCCATCCCACCGCGTGCGCGTGATCGCGCCGGCGCCACATCCACCAGAACGCCAGCATCATCAGGATCGTCTCGTAGATCTGGGTCGGGTGGACCGCGATGAGCTGCGCGCCATCCATTACCTGGCCGGCGGGAAACCTCACGCCCAGGCCCTCGAGATTCGCGACGGTCGTCGCGGGCAGGCCGTGGGGGAATTTCATCGCCCAGGGCAGCGAACTGGGTATGCCGTAATCGTCATTGACGAGGAAACATCCCACGCGGCCCAGCGCGTACCCGAGCGCGAGCGGCGCGGAGCAGAGCTCGACGGTGAAGCGCCAGGAGACGCGGCGCCGCCAGCCATTGATCAGGATCGCGGCGGTGGCGCCGAGGAATCCGCCGTACCACACAAACCCGCCGCGCCGCAGCAACGCATTCCAGTCGTGGGTCAAGAGCACGTACCAGATCTTCGCCCCGACGAGGCCGCCCACCACGCCGGCGATCACGATGTCGGCCGCGTACTCCTCGTCGAGACCGCGACGACGCAGGTCGAGCTGCATCGCCCATCCTGCCATGAGGAAGGCCACCATCATCATCAGGCCGTAGCCGGTGAGCTCGAGGGGGCCCAGGTGGATGACGAACGGGTAGACGGTCATGAGAGCCCGGGAAGAGGAAGGTCGGCGCGCGCGTCCAGCGTCCAGTCGCTGCGCTCGCCGAGTCCGAGGCGGTACGCGCCGGCGCGGGCGATCATCGCGGCGTTGTCGGCGTTGAGGCGCGGGCTGGCGACGGCGACACGCG
>DATHDT010000102.1:0-5013 GCA_035318905.1 Gemmatimonadales bacterium
CCAGGGTCGTGGTGACGGGCCGCCGGATGAAGAGACCCGAGATACTCATTGCTGGGCCGGCTCGGTCTTGGGACCGCCCCGGATCTCGACGCGCGCGTCAGCGGTCAGACGCAGTTGGCCGTCGGTCACGACGAGCGTGCCGACCGGGATGTGGTCGGCGAGCACCGCTACGCTGTCGACGGTGCGCGTCACCGTCACCGGGCGCTGCTGTGCGGTTCCCTCGGCGGTGATCACGAAGATGTATGTGCCTTGCTGGCCCGTCATCACCGCCTGCGCGGGGATCACGACCGCGTCATTCTGGATGTCGAGGATGAGTGTCACCTCCACGAACTCGCCGGGCCACAGCGCACCGTCGCGATTCGGGAAGCGGGCCTTGAGCAAGACGGTGCCCGTCGTCGTATCGACTTCGTTGTCCATGAACGACAGGATGCCCTGTGCGGGGACCGCGCCGTCGCGAGACGCGCGCGCGAACGCCTGAAGCTCGTGCCCGGCGCGGCGCCGCAGGTCCGGGATCTGCGCTGCGGGCACGGAGAAACGCACGAGGATCGGGCGCAGCTGATTGATCGTCACCAGCGAGGTACCGGTTGCCCGCACGATGTTCCCTTCGTGCAGCTCCAACCGGCCCGTGCGGCCGCTGATCGGCGCGCGGATCGTCGCGTACTCCACGTTGAGCCGAGCGACCGCCAGAGAGGCAGAATCGGCCTGGACGGTCGCCGCGAACGCGTCGGCCGCCGCCCGTTTCTGCTCATAATCTTCCTGCGTGACGGTGTTGGTCTGCGCGAGCACCCGGTACCGCTCGGCGTCGCGAGCCGTATTCACAGCCTGTGTCAGGTCGCGGAGCAGGGTTGCCTCTGCTTGCTGCGCGGCCGCCCGGTAGGGCCGCGGGTCGATCTCGAACAGCACCTGGCCCGCGCCCACTTCGTCTCCCTCCGCGAAGTGCACGCGCAACAGGGAGCCGCTCACCTGCGACGTGACGTCCACGGTCCGCATCGGTTCGACGGTGCCAGTCGCCCCGATCTGGTAGGGCACGGAGCGCTGTTCCACGCGAGCCACGCTGACGGGCACCTTGGGCGCCTGGCCTCCCCGCTGCGGGGAACAGCCGGCAGCCGTGAAGGCAGTGCAAACCACCAACCAGCGAGGGCTAAGGAGGAACGCCACGGGCCAAGTCACCAGTCGGAATTAGGGTAAGGGACAAGTTGCGCCGCCGACACCAGTTGGCGCTAGCTTCCAATACGCACACCCCGGTCTCCACGTGGCGCCCAGGGAGGCTCCAATGAGAAACCTATGCTGCATCGCGGTGGCGATAGCCATGACGGCCGCCTGCCGCCCCCCGTCTCCAGCTTCTTCCCCGACACCCGAACCGTTGCAGCCGGGCCTAACGATTCCCGAACACGTGGGGAGCTACGCGATCGCCGAAACCACGGTGTTCAAGCCGGCGAGCGCCGGCTTCGGATACCGATTCCTCGGCCCCAACAGGATGGTGGCAGATCTCTACGTCTACCCGATCCCCTCGCGGGTCGGGTCGTGTGTCGACGCCTGTGCCCGCGAGGCGGTAGCCTCCGAGGTCCGCGACTTCAGAGCCGCGATCCCGGCATTTCTCGAGCGCGGCTATTACGACTCGCTCACCATCGTTCGGGATACGACAGCCATGGTCCCCGGGGTGTCCACGGACGGGCCCGGTACCCACCTGGCGTTGCTCATGGTGAAACAACGCCGGCCTGGGGTGACGCATTTCTACCTGTTTTCGATGCGGGGGACCTATTTCAAGGTGCGGATCGACTACGAGCCGGGACAGAGTAGCGACGGTGAAGTTGAAGACTTCGTTTCCAACCTGATGGCGGGGATCGCCGCGCGGAGTCCATAAGAGCCTCGGCGCGGCTTTTTGCCTATCACGCAGGCGAGTCTCGTCAGTACTGTCGTCCTGTGCTCGCCCGCGTCCGTTCCGCCGCTGTGCTCGGCATCGATGCTTACCTGGTCGACGTCGAGACCGACATCGCCAACGGGCTGCCCACCTTCGTGACGGTCGGATTGCCGCAGGGCGCGGTCAAGGAAGGCCGTGACCGCGTGTCAGCCGCCCTCGCGAACACCGGGTACACGTTTCCCCTGAAACGGGTCACGATCAACCTGGCCCCGGCCGACATCAAGAAAGAGGGCTCCGCCTTCGATCTCCCGATCGCGCTCGGCATACTTGCCGCGACCGAGCAATTAAATGGAGAACGGTTGGGCAAGATCGCGGTGCTCGGCGAGCTCGGCCTGGAAGGCGCGGTCCGCCCGATCAGGGGAGCCCTACCGGTTGCATTGGCCGCGCGCGCGGCCGGGCTCGAGGCGCTGATTCTCCCTCGCGAAAACCTTCCAGAAGCGGGCGTTGTGGACGGCCTCCGCGTCCTCGGCGCGGGGTGCCTGGCCGAGATAGCGGACTTCCTCGATGGCAGGACGGAGCTGACGAGCGCGGCCGTAGACGTGGCCGCGCTCTTTGCCGAGCGGGCGCAGGACGACGTGGACTTCGCCGAGGTCAAAGGCCAGGCGCACGCCAAGCGCGCACTCGAAGTGGCCGCCGCGGGTGGGCACAACATCCTCATGGTGGGCCCGCCCGGTTCAGGGAAGACGATGCTGGCGCGGCGCCTGCCGACGATCCTTCCCCGAATGAGCCTCGATGAAGCGCTCGAGACCACGAAGATCCACTCGGTGGCGGGGACGTTGCCGCTCGGGGAATCGCTCGTGGCCAGGCGGCCCTTCCGCGCGCCGCACCACACGATCTCGGATGCCGGCTTGATCGGCGGAGGGTCGTATCCGCGTCCCGGCGAGGTGAGTCTCGCGCACGGCGGCGTGCTCTTTCTCGACGAGCTGCCCGAATTCCGCAAAAACGTCCTTGAAGTCTTGCGGCAGCCGATGGAAGACGGCGTGGTGACGATCGCGCGGGCGGCGATGAGCCTCTCATATCCGGCGCGCTTCATGTTGGCCGCGGCGATGAACCCGTGCCCGTGCGGTTGGTTCGGCGACCCGCACCATTCGTGCGCCTGCGCGCCGGCGGGCGTGCAGCGCTATCTCGCCCGCGTGTCGGGCCCGCTGCTCGACCGGATCGATTTGCACCTCGAGGTCCCCGCCGTGAAGTACCGCGCGCTCTCTGGGGAGAGCGCGGGCGAGCCAAGCGCGGCGGTGCGGGAGCGCGTGGACCGGGCGCGGGTCGTGCAACGGGACCGGTTCGCGCACCGGCCGGGCGTGTACGCCAACGCGCACATGGCGCCGCGCGACATTCGCGCCCACTGCCGGGTTTCCGACGGCGCCGACGCGTTGCTCAAGACGGCGATCACGCGCCTGGGGTTATCGGCGCGGGCGTATCACCGGATTCTCAAGATCGCGAGAACCGTTGCGGATTTGGATGGCGCGGCGGGGCTCGAGCCGAAGCACGTGAGCGAGGCGATTCAGTATCGAAGTCTCGACCGGCGGGGACTCGGCTAACCACTGCTACCGCCGCAACCGCGGCTCCCCGATCATCCCCATCGGCGCCCTTGAGCACACGGGCGGTAGAGGTCATCGCCTCTACCGCCCGGTTGCCTCCAGCGTCTCCCCTAATTGTGAATCACGATGCTCCCCCCGCCGAGGACCGTAGTCGCCGGCGCGCCCTCGCCGCGCCCCATTTCGCTGTCATAGACGACGACCCCGGTGCTCTTGTTCCAGATCTTGATTCGGAACGCGTCGGATTCATCGCCGCTTACCTGGCCGTCGACTGCCGAGAGCAGGAATGCGAAGTCCCCGGCGCCATTGATTGTGCCGGACCCCTTGAAGCGCACTTTGGAGCCCGAGACCACGAGCCAGTCGTAGCTCGTGCTGCGGAAATGCAGGTTGCCGATGTTGAAGTTGAATTCCGTGTTGCCACTCGGCGTCGTCGCGCCCTTCTTATACTTGGAGATGAAGCCGAAGGTCGCCTTGCCCACGAGCCCCCGGGCAGCAGCGTACGCCCCGGGCGGCGAGTTGATCCAGCCGCCGCCGGTGACGAAGCCGGCCTCGACGTCGAACACGACCACAAACTCGAAGACCGATTGCTGGGCCGCGCCGTCCTTGTCGGTGACGCTGAGCGTTACCGTGTAGACGCCCGACGAGGCGTACGCGTGGGTGCCGCTCGCCGAGCCCGACCCGTTGGCCTCGTTCACCGAGGCGCTCGAAGAGGTGCCGTCGCCCCAGTCGATCGTCCCGGTGTGGGTGTCGAGCACGCCGGGGTCGCTAAAGCTCGCGTCAGCGGTCACGGAAGCGCCGACCGCCAACGGATCGACGGGAGCGGCAATCGGACCGACGCTGGGCCCGACGTTGGCGACAGTTGCCGTGGCGGTGGTGGTGCCGACCAGGTTGCCCGCGTCCCTCACCGTGAGTGTGACCACATAACCGCCGGCGATGTCGTCGGCGTAGACGTGGCTCGGGATCACGCCCGTGCCGTGTGGGCTGCCGTCGCCGAAGTCCCACTCATACGTCAGCTGATCGCCGTCCGGATCGGACGAGGCACTCCCATCGAACAGGATGGCCGAGCCCTCATCACTCGAGTAGGGGCCGGCGGCGTCTGCCGCGGGAGAATGATTGATGGGTGGGGCGATTCCCCCGCCGAACGAGATGTTGTCGACGCCTTCGGCTTGTTCGGTGGGCGCAAGGATCCGGATGCGCGTGATCGCCTCACTGGACGTCACGCCCCAGAAGGACCCTGCGTTGGTGCACGGCGCCGCGGTGGAGGTGATCAGACCATTCGCCCCGAAGACCTCGATCTGACAGACGTCATCGACGACGAACGAAATCAGATCCATACCGACTGCAGTCACGCCCCCGCCGGTAAAGTCGATGGTGAAGGCATCCGTGAACACATTGGCGGCGATGCCCTTCGACGACGCCCCCATGAATGTCGGCCCAACGAGCACGATTTCGTCCCGGATGCGAACAGGATCGGAGTGGAATTGGACCCCGGCTTCGATGTCGCCTGGGAAGAAACACTGATTGTCGCCGGTCGGATCAACCGGCCCCGCGCAAACG
>DATHDT010000103.1:0-3103 GCA_035318905.1 Gemmatimonadales bacterium
GCCGTCGACCGGGGCTTGAACACCCAGCCCTGGGTGAAGACGAGCCTCGCGCCGGGATCCAAGGTCGTCACCGACTATTTGCGCCACGCGGGCCTCATGAAGCCGCTCGAGCAGCTGCGCTTCCACCTGGTGGGGTACGGCTGCACGACGTGCATCGGCAACTCGGGGCCGCTGCCCGAGGCCGTGTCGGCGGCGGTCGCGGAGGGGGAGCTGGTGGTGTGCTCAGTCCTCTCCGGAAACCGCAACTTCGAGGGCCGCATCCAGCAAGAGGTGCGGGCGAATTACCTCGCATCGCCGCCCCTCGTCGTGGCCTACGCCCTCGCCGGGCGGATCGACATCGAGTTCCACACGCAGCCACTGGGCACCGGCAAGGACGGCAAGCCCGTCTTCCTGCGAGACATCTGGCCGACGACCAAGGAGGTCGACGAGGTCATCCGCACCTCGATCAAATCCTCGATGTTCCAGAAGTCGTACGGCGAAGTGTTCCAGGGCGACGAGCGGTGGCGGGGGCTGCCCGTGCCCGAGGGCGACCGCTTCGCGTGGGAGCCCGACTCGACCTACATCCGGCGCGCGCCGTACTTCGACGGCATGCCGGCGCAGCCGAAACCGATCGCCGACATCAAGGGCGCGCGCGTTCTCTGCCTGCTGAGCGACAGCATCACCACCGACCACATCTCGCCCGCGGGCTCGATTCGCAAGACGCTGCCGGCGGGACAATACCTCATCGCGAAGGGGGTCGAGCCGGTGGACTTCAACTCCTACGGCGCGCGCCGCGGCAACCACGAAGTGATGGTGCGCGGCACCTTCGCCAACGTGCGGCTCAAGAACCTGCTCGCGCCGGGCACCGAAGGACCCTTCACCGTGCATCTGCCGGACGGTGAGGCGATGGCGATCTACGACGCATCGGTGAAGTACCAGGCGGCGGGGACGCCCCTCGTGGTGCTGGCGGGCAAGGAATATGGATCAGGCTCGTCGCGCGACTGGGCCGCCAAGGGGCCGCGTCTCCTCGGCGTGCGCGCGGTGATCGCGCAGAGTTACGAGCGCATCCACCGCTCGAACCTCGTGGGGATGGGGATTTTGCCCCTGCAGTTCTTGCCCGATCAGTCGCCCGCGTCGCTCGGCTTGACGGGGAAGGAGCGCTACGACATCGCGGGGCTCGCCGATCTGCCCAAGCAGGTCGGCGTCAAAGCGACCGCCGACGACGGCAAGGTGACCGAGTTCAAGACCACGCTGCGCATCGACACGCCGCAAGAGCAGCAGTACTACCGGCACGGCGGGATTCTGGAGTACGTGTTGCGGCAGCTCGTCAGTGGGGCGTGAGCGTCACGACCGACAGCAAGATCGACAGGACGAACAGCACGATGATGATCCACTCGAGCACTTCCATGCGGCGCGTCGCCGCGCGATCCGTCATCTTCGCGTAGATCCCGTCGATCGTCTGTAGCTTGCGCGAGATGCTCGCGTCCCACTCGGCCAGGTGGAAGCGGCGCGACGCAAGCGAATACACCCGCGCGAGAAACTGATCCCCCACGAGCTTCAAAGCGTTCGTCACCTGCTCGAAGAGAATCGCCGAATCGAGCTGCATCCGGGCGAGCCGCCTCAGGTCCGCGCCCATCGGTCCCGGTCCCGGTCCCCAAACCGTGGCCGGACGGCCGAGCAGGGTGTCGTAGGCCCGCTCGAGCGCGTCGTCCAGCTGCTGGTCCAGATAGCGCATCTCCAGGAGCTGGGTATTGGCGAATTCGATCACGTCGCGAACGTCCTCGCCTTCGGGGTCGAAGAGGACCGCGGCATCGGTGTCGATGACCGTCGCATCGCTCAATCCAAAAGACAGACGTAGCGCGGTCGCGTCCGCGACTTCCTGCTGCGAGAGCGCGTGGCCCGCCGCGCGCAGGATCTGCGAGACCGTCTGGGCATGATCGGTCCAGAGCGACGCCGCCTCGCACGGGGCCGTGAATGCCTCGATGTGAAACACCGAGTAGTCCTCGACGAAATCGGCGATGCGCGGACGCAGGGCGGCGTCCCCGAGGGTCGCGAGCAGCCCCTCCACCTGGCGCCGCGCGTCTGCGACGAGCTGCTCGTTTCCCCACAGGGCTTCGGCGAGCGCCGGTAATCCGGCCAGTGGGCCGGCGATGGGAATCGAATAGCCCACCGAAACAGCGCCGAAGTCGTAGAGCACAACTTCAACCCCGGCGGCGGTGCGGTACTCCCCGAGTGAATGGACGACGCCGTCGCGATTCACGCGCAGTGGCGCGGGCCGGTACTCGAATGAGGCGGGCGCGCGCCGCTTGTGCTTGATGGTCTGCCGTTCCGCACCCGCAAGCAGGCGACGCTCGGCGCCGTCCAGGTCGATGGCCTGCGCGACCTCGAACGCGAAGAGGGGAAAACAGGTCCCCGCCGCGATGACTGGTGCTGTCGTCACGTCACAAAGATAGATTCAGGACATGACACGCGCCGCTCTCTTGCTGGTCCTCGCGACCGCCTGCAGCCACGGCCCCCCGGTCGAGGTGTGGGTCACCACCGGCGATCAGCACAAGCTCCTCTCCCACGAGCCCGACATGGCGTTTTCCGCCGGCACCCGCGCGGGGCTGCCGACGATCGTGGTCGACGATTCGGCGGTTTACCAGGAGATGGTGGGATTCGGCGCGGCCATCACCGACGCAGCCGCGATCAACATCAACCGCTTGCCGCCGGAACCCCGCGAGGCGCTGCTCCGCGAGCTCTTCGACGCCGACAGCGGAATCGGCCTGAGCTTCACGCGGCTGACCATCGGCGCGTCGGACTTCTCGCCGCGCCAGTACAGCTTCGACGACATGCCCCCCGGACAGCGCGACCCGGCCCTGGCGCATTTCTCCATCGAGCCCAATCGCTCCGATGTGATCCCCGTGGTGCAGCGCGCCCTGGCGATCAACCCACAGCTCAAGGTCATGGCGTCTCCATGGAGCGCGCCGGGTTGGATGAAGACGAGCGGCAGCCTCATCAGGGGCACGCTGTGGCCTAACGCGTACGGTCCCTTCGCCAAGTATCTGGTGCGGTATGTCGCCGCCCTCGACTCGCTGGGCGTGCCCATCTACGCCCTCACGATTCAGAACGAGCCGCACTTCGA
>DATHDT010000104.1:0-2123 GCA_035318905.1 Gemmatimonadales bacterium
GGAACATCGGTACGTCGGTCCATTTCATTCCGATTCACATCCACCCGTACTATCGGGACAAGTACGGGTTTACGCCGGACAGCTTCCCCGTCGCGCACGCCAACTACCGGCGCATGCTGAGCCTGCCGCTCAACCCGGGGCTGACCGACCGCGACGTGGGCGACGTGATCGACGCGGTACGCGACGTCGTGCGGAGCCACCGGGCGTGATCGCGAAGCGCGCCCTCGACGTACTCCTGACAGGCGTGGCGCTCGTGGTGGCCGCGCCGCTGCTCGCGGCGGCCGCTCTCGGGATCCGTCTCGCGAGCCGCGGCCCCATTCTGTACCGGGCGCAGCGCGTCGGTCAGCACCAGCGGCCGTTCACGATGTACAAACTGCGCACGATGCGCGTGGGACAGGCGTACACGAGCGTCGTCACCGCGAAGGACGACCCGAGGATCTTCCCGTTCGGCGCCCTGCTGCGACGCGCGAAGCTCGACGAGTTGCCACAGCTGTTCAACGTCTTGCGCGGTGACATGGCGATCGTCGGTCCGCGTCCCGAGGACCCGCAGATGGTCGAGCAGTTCTACACGCCCCTCCAGCATGAGACGTTCCGCGTGCTGCCCGGCCTCACGAGTCCGGGGAGCATCTACGCGTACACCCACGGGGAGGCGCAGCTCGACGTGCGTGACCCACACGGCTCCTACGCCGAGCGGTTGCTGCCTCTCAAACTGGCGCTGGACCTCGTCTACGTGCGCCGGGCGTCGTTCGGATACGATCTCGCGCTCATCTGGCGCACCGCGTGGATGCTCGGCACGGCCCTCCTCGGCCGCCGCGCGTTCCCCCTGCCCCGTGAACTGGCGGACGCCCGGCGCATCATGGCCGAGGACGGCGCCGCCCGGATGACGGCCTGATGTTCCAAGTGCGGACTCCAGACGAGGTCACCATGGCGGTGCCGACGCTGCTCGAGCGACTCGGGCAGGCGCTCGAGGCCGCCGGTGTGGTCTATTGCCAATGGAAGGGACACTGGAAGCGGACGCGTTGGGAAACGGGCGCGGGGGACGTTGATCTCCTGGTCGATCCCGGCTCGGCGGACCGCTTGGATATCGAGTTGGGTCGCCAGGGCTTCAAACGGGCCGTCGCGCCGCCGGAAGCGCTGATCCCCGGCACGGGGAACTGGATCGGGTACGATGACCGGAGTCAGACCCTCGCTCACATACACGTGCATCGCCGGCTGATCGTCGGCGGGTATTGGACCACCGTCTACCGGCTCGCGATGGAGCGCGCCGTGCTCGACACGGCCGTCCCGCGCCGGCCCTTCCCGGTGCCGGCGCCCGAGCTCGAGTTCATCATGTTCGTGCTGCGCACCGTGCAGCGCTACAGTCCCCGGGACCTCCTCGCCCTGCGGCATCCGCGTTGGCTGGCGAACGTTCAGCCGGAATTCGCCTACCTGCTCAGCCAGGTGGATCGCCAGCTGGTCGTCACACGGCTCGCGGAGCTCCTGCCGACGGTGGACGTGGCGTTCTTCGACGCGTGCACGCGGTCGCTCGAGCTGCATGCCTCCCGCTGGGGACGCCTCTGGTTGCGCCGCGGTCTCCAGCAGCGGCTCGCGCCCCATGCCTCGCACCCTCCGCTCGGCCTGCTCGTGCAGCGCATCGGGCGGAGTCTGCGCCTGCTCCCGCGCGCTCGGGGCATGCATCCGGTGCGCGGCGGCCGAGTGCTGGCGCTGCTGGGCGGCGATGGCGCCGGCAAGTCGACGTGCACGCGCGAGCTGTCGCGTTGGCTCGGGGGACACTTCGGCGTGATGACCGCCCACCTCGGCCGCCCGCCGCGCTCGTTCACGACCCTGTTTGTCGGTGGTCTCTTGAAAGTGCGTCACGTGTTCGGCGGCGACGACGCCACCATCTTCGACCTGCTGCGCCACTGGTGCACGGCGCGCGATCGCTATCGGCTGTTCATGAAAGCCCGCCGCTTTGCCGATGCGGGGGGCGTCGCGTTGTGCGAACGGTACCCGGTGGCGCAAAACCGTTTGCTCGTCGGCCCCGAGATCCCGCGACTGCTCGAACGTAAAGGGCGCAAGCCCAGGACGCTGGCGCGCCGGTTGCTGCGCGCCGAGGGGTGGTACTACCGGCACATTACGCGGCC
>DATHDT010000105.1:0-2021 GCA_035318905.1 Gemmatimonadales bacterium
TCACTCCTCTCGTAAGGGTCGAAAGCGCCTAAACTTAGGCCACTTCGCCTCCCGTGTCAAATGAACCGCTACTCGGGCTTGAACGCCTCCCGCAACTGCACCGGTTCACGCCGCGCCCGCATCCGCAGGTTGAGCATCTCCACGAACACCGAGAAGCCCATGGCGAAGTAGATGTAGCCCTTGGAGAGGTGCTGGCCCAGGCCGTCGGCGATGAGCGAGACCCCGATCAGCAACAGGAAACTCAACGCCAGCATCTTGATGGTCGGGTGGCGGTGGACGAAGTCGCTGATGGCGGACGCCGAGAGCATCATCACGCCCACGGCGATCACGACGGCCGCGATCATCACGCCGAGCTGGCGCGCCATCCCCACCGCGGTAATGACCGAGTCGAGCGAGAACACCAGGTCCAACAGGACCAGTTGTCCGACGACGTTGGCGAAGGACACCGGCGCGCGAGCCTTCCCCGGATGCTCATCGCCCTCGAGCCGCTCGTGGATCTCGCGGGTGCTCTTCGCGATGAGGAACAAGCCGCCGGCGAGGAGGATCAGGTCGCGCCCCGAGAAGCCGCGGCCGAGGATGCTGACGAGCGGCGCGGTGAGGCGGATGATCCACGCAAGGGACGCCAGCAGGCCAATGCGGAGCAGCAGGGCGAGCGAGAGGCCGATGCGTCGTGCCCGCGGCTGCTGCGCCGCCGGCAACTTCCCGGTGATGATCGACAAGAAAACGATGTTGTCGATGCCGAGGACGATCTCGAGGACCGTCAGGGTCAACAGGGCGATCCACAGCTCGGGGTTCGTGAGCCAGGTCATGGGTGTCCCGGGTCAGAATGCGATGCTGAATTGAAAGAGCGCGGTGCCGCGGGCCCCGACGGTCGTGTGGAGCGATGCCCGCCGGCCCACCGCCGCGGCGAGCCGGGTGGAAATGAGGGCGTCGACGGCGCTCACGACGTGATTCGCCAGCAGGAGGCCGACCTGATTCTGGGCGCGACGGAAGCCGTCGTCGCTGCGACGGATGGTCTCTTTGAACACCTCGTGCTCGAGCGAGTGATCGCGCCACGACCATTGGTAGCCGGGCCCGACGGCGCGAGCCTGATAGAAATCCACGGCGCGCCAATACTCGAGCGAGGTAGGATCGGGCGGCACGTCCGGGTCGGGCCAGAACGTGCGCCGCGCCAGCAGCCAGACCGATCCGTTGTAGGTGCGCGTGTCGTTCTCGGGGGCGAATCCCGTCCCGGGATCGGTGTTGTAGCGCCCGCTCTCGGCGAAGCGCTCCATCTGCTCGTAGTACTCAAACACCGTGTCCCGGGTCGTAGGATTGAAGGAGCGCCGCGCGATGTCGAACGCGAGCGCATGAAACTGGCGGGCGTCGCGGCTTGCCTCACGGTCCAGCTGGATGAAGCGGGAGACGAGGTAGATCTCGGTCGCGAGGTAGACCGCCCCCCGGTCCTGGCCGCCCATCAGCTGGCCGGCCCCGGGGAGGAGCAGCGACGCGAGCGGGCGAAGCGCTTTCGGCGCCGGCGGCAGCGCCGGCGTCGCGTCGACGCGCTGCGCCGCGCCCCGCGCGGCCGCGGCGACGGTCAATGCCGACACCACGACGACTGCCGTCAGGCGCGCGACCCGCATCTAGAACGTGACCCGGAACGAAAAGAAGGTGGGGTTTTCGATGATCAGGTCCGACCCGGTGAGGAATGTGCGCGCCAGGTCGATGCCGATGGAGCCGCTCTCGACCCCGAGTCCGACGCTCGGCCCGCTTAACCCGTCCTGCACGAAGGCGTAGCCGGCGCGCACGCGCACGAGGCGTTGGTACCCGACGTCGAACCCGAAGCGCAGCTCCGATTGGCCCTGGTGTCCCCATGGACTGTCGACGTCCGCGGCGACACGCAGGTCAAAGCGCTCACCGGGCGGGGCGCCCTCGCGCATGGGCAACAGGATCAGGTACTGCGCGCCGACGCCGAGGCGCGCGGGGAGCGGATCGGCCTGGGACTTGTTCTGCACCTGCAGCTTGAAGCCGATGTTTCGCAG
>DATHDT010000106.1:0-5180 GCA_035318905.1 Gemmatimonadales bacterium
GATGCCGGCGCGTCGATCCTGTGGCAGGAGCGCACGGTCACCGACGATATGCTGGTGCGCGCACTCCACGATGCCCGTCGCAGCGTGTTTGTGTGGACGGTGGATGAACCGGCGGACCTGAAGCGGTTCGTCGCGTTGGGCGTCGACGGCCTCTGCACCAACGTACCCGCCCGCGCGCGCCAGGCGGTCGACGCGTCGCGCGCGGCATGACGTCGCTCCTGCCCCGAGTTGCGGTGGTTGGCGCTGGGACCATGGGCCACGGTATCGCCTACGTCGCGGCCCTCGCCGGGTGCGAGGTGGCGCTCACGGACAGCCGGGCCGACGCCCTCCCGCACGCCACCGCGCGGATCGATGAGCTCATCGCCGGGGCCGTCACGCGTGGGAAGCTCGACGGACAACAGGGGACGGCGCTCGCCCGGCGCGTGCGCATCGAGCGCAGTCTGGACGACGCCGTTCACGGGGCCACCGTGATCATCGAGGCCGTGGTTGAAGATCTCCAGGTGAAGCAGCGGTTGTTGGCCAACGTGGAGCGCGCGGCGCCGGGGGACGCGCTGCTGGCGTCGAACACGTCTTCGCTGTCCATCGGGCATCTCGCGGGGGCGCTCAGCACGCCGGGCCGGCTCGTGGGGATGCACTTCTTCAATCCTGTCCACCTGATGAAGCTGGTCGAGATCGTCACCCACGATCGGGCGGCGCCGGGGGTCAGCGACCGCGCCGTCACCTTCGCGCGGCAGCTGGGCAAGGAGCCGATCGTCGTGAAGGACTCCCCCGGCTTCGCGTCGAGCCGGCTGGGCGTGGTCCTCGGCCTCGAGGCCATGCGGATGCTCGAGCAAGGCGTCGCGAGCGCGGAGGACATCGACAAGGCGATGGAGCTGGGCTACAACCATCCGATGGGCCCCCTCAAGCTCACCGACGTGGTGGGGCTCGACGTACGCCTCGCGATCGCCGAGTACTTGTACGCCACGCTCAAAGTGCCGCACTTCGAGCCTCCGGCGATTCTGCGGGACAAGGTGAAGAAGGGCGAGCTGGGGAAGAAAACGGGAAAGGGGTTCTACTCCTGGAGCACCTGACCCGCGTCACCGACGTCCACGTCCACATTCAGCCGTGGCGGGACCTGAAACCGCCGGTCCAAGAGGCCATGCGGAAAGGCAAGGAAGCCCACTGGGACTTCCTCCTGTCGCTCATGGACGACCCCAAGGCCCTGCTCGAGGTCATGGATCGATCGCACGTGTGGCGTGTGGGTCTCGTGAACTACCCGAGTCCCGACGTGATGGGCTTCGACGACTCGACGAACACATTCGCCGCGACGTATGCCCGCGCCAACCCCGAGCGCCTGATGCCCTACGGTGGCGTGCACGCGCGTTTCACGAAGGACCCGAAGGGCGACGTGGACCGCCTCATCGACCTCGGCATCCGCCTGCTCAAGATTCACCCGCCCCACCAGTGTTTCGCCGCCAACGCCTATACGGAGGGCCTCGACGCGCTCGGGAAGATCTATCGGCGCTGCGAGGAGCGAGGCCTGCCGGTGATGATCCACACCGGTACGTCGATCTTTCCCGGTGCGCGCTCGAAGTACGGGAATCCGATGGAGCTCGACGACATCGCCGTCGACTTCCCCGACCTGCCGCTCGTGATGGCGCACGGGGGCCGGCCGCTGTACATGGAAGAGGCGTTTTTCATTCTGCGACGTCACGGAAAGGTCAGGCTCGACGTGTCGGGCATTCCGCCCGCCAAGCTGCTGGAGTACTTTCCCCGCCTTGCCGAGATCGCGGACCGGGTGCTGTGGGGGACCGATTGGCCCAGCCCGGGTGTGAAGGATCTGCGGCAGAACATCGACCAGTTTTTGGCGCTGCCGCTCTCCGACGGACACCGGAAGGCGATCCTCGAGACTAATGCCCTGGCTCTGTTTCCTGCTCGTTAGTTCGTCGCTCCAGACCGCGAAGCCGCTTCGCTTCGACCTCACCGCGCTGACCGCCACGCGCGATTCGTTCGTCTTCTACCTAAATGACGAGGAACGGGGCCAAGCGGTATGGCAGTACGAGATTCAGGGTGCCCAGCTGATCTTCACGGCGACGTCCGAGCTGCGCCCCGCGGATGCCGAGAGCCTGCGCGTGGTGATGAACCGCACGACCGGCGCCCCGGTGTCGACGTTTCATCGGATCGCCGTTTTTAACCCCCAATCCGACACGGTGCTCATGGAGCACGACCTCACCGTGCGGCAGGGCCGCGTCGAGGGCACGCGGCGCGTGGGGTTGCGCGATGGGCGTCTCGCGACGCACCCGGTGCGGACGACGCTGCCCGCAGGCGCGGTGTGGTCGGACTACGCGCTGCTCGCCGCCGCCGCGGTGGTCGCCGGGCCCGGCGACGTGCTGCGCGGGCGCGCGTACAGCGAGTTCGGTGACACGCTCACCACCTTGACGCTCGTGGCCGAGCCGCCGGTGACGATAACCGTTCCGGCCGGCACATTCGAAACGATCCCGCTGCGCAGCGCCGTGGTGCGTCTGTACGTGACGCGAACGGCGCCGCGTCGCGTCGTGAAAGGTGAATCGCTCGACGGCGCCTTTCGATTTGAGTTGGTCACGCACTGACATGGAGTCGCACATGCGAATGCTGCTGTTGTTGGCCTTGCTTCCTACCGCCGTAGCCGCGCAGGGAGGTCAGATATCCTACGAGCAGTTCACGCTGCCGAATGGGCTGCGCGTGATCTACTCGGAAGACCGCTCGACCCCGGTCGTGTCGGTCGACGTGTGGTACAGCGTCGGCTCTCGGAACGAGCGCGTGGGGCGGTCCGGCTTCGCTCACCTGTTCGAGCACATGATGTTCCAGGGCTCGGCAAACGTCAAAAAAGCTGAGCACTTCCAGCTGGTGCAGCGGGCGGGCGGCACGCTCAACGGCAGCACCCAGGAGGACCGCACCAACTACTTCGAGACGATCCCGTCGAACCGCCTGAATCTCGCGTTATGGCTCGAGGCCGATCGGATGCGGTCGCTCGCCATCACGCAGGAGAACTTCGAGAACCAGCGTGAGACCGTGAAGGAAGAGCGGCGCCTCGGCGTCGACAACCGGCCGTACGCCGCGGCGTTCACCGACGGCCTCGCCTGGCCCTACGACAGCACGGGCTGCTTCGCCTACGCCCACACCGTCATCGGCTCGATGGACGACCTGAACGGCGCGCGGCTCCCCGACGTGCAGGCGTTCTTCGACACCTACTACGCCCCCAACAACGCGACGCTGGTCGTGGTCGGCGACTTCAATCCCGCCGAGCTGCGCCGGCTCGTCAACGCCTACTTCGCGGGCATCCCGTCGCACCCCGCGCCTGAAGCGGTGCGCTGTGCCTGGAAGGTCGGGGGTGGCGCGCGGCGGCGCGAAGTGCGCGACGCGCAAGCAAACCTGGACGCGGCGCTGCGGTTCTATAGGGTCCCCGAGCACCGCAACGCGGACACGCCGGCGCTGGAGCTGCTGAACCTGATCCTGGGGTCGGGCGAAAGCTCGCGACTCAACGTCGCCATCGTGCGGCGCGAAAAGGCGGCCCTCGGCACCGGCACGTTCGTGAGCCCCGGCGGCTCGCGCAACGGCCCGGGCGTGTGGGTCGCCTTCGGCATCGTGAACCAGGGCGTCAGCGTCGACCACCTGGACAGCCTCATCGGCCAACAGCTCGACAGCATTCGCGCCAACGGGGTCACGGCGGAGGAGCTCGAGAAGGCGAAAAACATTCTGCGGGCCGGATTCATCGACAACCGCGAGACGACGCTCGGCAAGGCCGAGGAGCTGCACCACTATCTGTTGTTTCACGACTCGCTCGACGACATCAACACTGACCTGGCCCGCATCCTGGCGGTCACCTCAGACGATCTGAAACGGGTGGCGAATACGTATCTCGATCCCGCAAACCTTCTGCTCGTGATCGTGCGGGCAGGACCAACGCCCGCGGCCGGGGGTGGACAATGAAAGCGGCGCTGACGCTGACCCTGCTGGCGGCGAGCACCGTCGCCGCGCAAACACCGTTCCCCAGCCGTCCGCCGGCGCCCACGCCGCTGCGCGCCTCACAGTTCCCGCCGTTCCAGGAAGCGCCGCTGCCGAACGGGATGACGCTGCTGCTGATCGAGAACCACGAGCAGCCGTCGCTCTCGGTGACGCTGAGCTTCCGCGCCGGCACCGCGTACGACCCCGCGGGCAAGGAAGGCCTCGCGGCTATCGTCGCCGAGCTGCTCACCAAGGGCACGCCGACGCGCAGCGCCGAACAAATCGCCGCGACCATTGAAGGCGTCGGCGGCAGCCTCAGCGCCGGCGGGGGCGAGGATTTCTTCACGGTTGCTACGGATGTGTTGAGTGATCACGCCGATCTGGCGTTCGAGCTGATGGGCGATGTCACGCGCCACGCCACCTTCCCCGCCGAGGAGCTCGACCTTGCACGCACGCGCTACCTGTCGGCGCTCGAGGTCGAGATGTCGCAGCCCGAGAACGTGGCGGCCCGAGTCTTCGCGAAGGAGCTCTACGGCCGCCACCCCTATGGCCGGAGTGCGTCGCCGGCATCGTACAAGGCCATCACGCGCGATGACGTGGTGAGCTTCGCCGGCCGGCGCATCCGCCCTGCCGGCGCGCTGCTCGTGGTCGCCGGCGACATGACACTGGCGCGCGCGCGGGCGCTCGCCGTGAAGACGTTCGGCACCTGGCGCGGCACGCCCCCCCCCACGCCGCTGCCGCCGGCGGTGCCGGTCAAGCGCGGCACGGATATCGTGCTGGTGCATCGGCCGGGGTCGGTGCAGTCGAACATCGTGATGGGCAATACCACGTTCCTGCCCACCGACACGGGTTACTACGCATCGCGCATCGCCGCGCAGGTACTCGGTGGCGGCGCCGATGCGCGTCTCTTCCTCATTCTGCGCGAGCAGAAGAGCTGGACGTACGGTTCGTACGCGAGTCTCGACCGCAACCGCGGCCTGGGACACTGGGAGGCGACGTTCGAGGGGCGCACGGCGGTCACCGACAGCGCACTCGGGGAAATGCTCCACCAGATCGACCGCATGCGGACCGAAGTGATTCCCGATACGGAACTCGCATCGGCCAAGGGGTTCCTCGTCGGCTCATTCCCGCTCACGATCGAGACGCCGCGCCAGATCGCGCGCTCGGTGACGACGGCCCGCCTGCTCGGGCTCGGCCCGGACTACCTGCGCCTCTAC
>DATHDT010000107.1:0-16751 GCA_035318905.1 Gemmatimonadales bacterium
CGGCATCAACCAGTACTCCGTCATCGCCTCGACGCCGACAGGGTGGGTGGGGTGGATGTACAGCACGGCGCCGAGACGGTCCGCGGTCTGGTAGAGCGGCTCGAAGCGTGCGTCCGCGAGAGCTACGCCGTTGACATTTCCGAAGAGCATCGCGCCCCGGAATCCCAGGTGACTCATCGCCCGCTCCAACTCCGCCGCCGAGGCGGCCGGATCGTTGAGCGGCAGCGTCGCCAGCGCCGTGAACCGCGCGCCGCGCTCACGGACGACGACCGCAAACGCGTCGTTCACGAGGCGCGCCAGGGCCACGGCCCGTGCAGGTGTTTCGACGTGTGTACCCGGAGTCGTAAACGTGAGCACCTGCATGTCGACGCCTTCGCGCGCCAGCACACCCTCGCGATAGGCGATGTCGCGATGCCCCTGCACCGCGACGTTGTAGTCTCCCGGATACCCGAGCACCGGGTTGCCGGCGTCGTCGGTCCAGATCTTGACCGTCGTGGGCCCCGTCCGCAGCGCCTCGAGGTACTCCGGCGGATAGAAATGATTGTGGAAGTCGATGACCTTCACGACGCACGCCTCCTCGTGAGAACGTAGACCGGGTACCCCGCCAGCACGATCAACAACCCGACCGCGCTGTTCACCGGGGCGGCGGCGATCTGGCTTACGGCGACAAACGCCGCCGCCCCGGCGAACAGCAGCGGCAGCGCGGCCCCGCCGCCCACACGGTACGCTGGGGCGTATCCTGGACGCCGCCGCATGAGCAGCAGACCCACCGCCATCGCCGCAAAAAAGATCCACTCGGTGTAGACGACGCGCGTGAACAGCGCGCGGTACGTCCCGGTCGCGACGAGGACGGCGGACCACACGGCCTGCAGCACGATCGCGCGGTGCGGCGTCCGAAACCGGGGATGCACGGCTCCCACCCAGCGAAATAGCAGGCCGTCGCGCGCGAGGGCGTAGTACACGCGCGGCCCTACGAGGACGATCCCGCAGAGGGCGCCGAACGTCGAACCCACCACCAGCGCCGCGAGCAACGCGGCGCCGCCGCTGCCCACGAGCGCATCGGCGGCCTCGGCGGCAATCCGCTGCGAGTGGGCCACACGATCGAGCGGCAGGATGTACAGGTACAAGGCGTTGAGCGCGACGTATGCCACCGTCACCATGATCGTCCCGACGATCAGCGCGCGCGGCAGGGTGCGCTCGGGATCGCGTGTCTCCTCCGCGGTGTACGCGACCATGTGCCATCCGCCGAAGGCAAAGAGCCCGGCCCCGACCGCGGCGGCGAACCCGCGCACGGTCACGCCGTCGGCGGTCGCGGCCCCCGCCCCCACGAAGTGCGCGGGGAAGTCCGCACCAAGCCAAAACCCGACGACGAGCAGCGCGACGATCGCCGCCACCTTGGCGATGGTCACGACGGCCTGGAGGCCGCTCCCGAAGGCGACCCCGATGTAGTTGACGGCTGACAGGCCGAGGATCGCCGTTACCGCGACGAGGCGCATCCCGGTGTCGTCCAACGGCACGAAAAAGGCCACGTAGCGGGAGAAGATCACCGCCAGGGCGGCGATGATCCCGGAGTGCATGCTCCAGAACATCGCCCACGCCCACAGAAACCCTGCGGCGGGGGAATACGCATCACGCAAGAACGCATACACGCCGCCCGAGTTGGGCACGGCGGCGGCCAACTCGGCGGTGATGAGGGCACCCGCGAGGGTCAGGGCACCGGCGACGATCCACACGGCGAACACGCCGGTAACGGAGGGGACCGCGCTCGTGACGTCCGACTGCTGCACAAAGATCGACGCCCCGATGATCGTCCCGACGACCATCGCGGTGGCGCGAACGAGGCCGAGCGACCGCTGAAGGGCCGGCGCGCTCAGAGCTGCTCGTAGGTGCAGCCGTGCTCCTGCGCGAGCCCCAGGGCCATGGTGTGCGCGGGCACGAGCTTCACGCCGGGGTTCATGCCCGCCAGCAGGTCGGCGCGAATCGGTTCCGCGGGTCGCCCCAGGTCGGCCGCCAACTCACGAACGACCGTGTTGAGGGCGTTATTGCACTGCCAGAAGATCGCGCCCCGGGCCTGCAGGGGCTTCACGCCGACGACCTTTCCCGGCGGAGCCGGCATCGCATCGAAGTAGATGTTGCGCTTGGCCAACTCGCCGGTCGTGGGATCCTTCAGCTCCCAGCGTCGGCCCAACTCGTATTTCGCCCAAACGGCGTCCGAAAAGTTGATCGGGAATCCCTGCCGGGCGATGCCGACCACCGCGTTGATATCCGGGTACGCAAGACGGAACACCTCGTGATGCGCGTCGAGGTAGTTGACCACGACGTGCAGAGGAAGGCGGTCGCGCAACGCGCCGACCGCGAACACTTGCTTGTGGCGCCCCTTGAGGTCGTCGAGCCACGACAGATCCCACGTGTCGGACGCCGGCGTGGGTGCGGCGCGCGAAGCACGCGTCAGCGCCACGCCCGACAGGGACGCGAGCGCGGTCAGGAAGGAGCGGCGGGGCACCATAGAGCCTCCGAGTGTGCGAGTGGGAGCACGACCCGGATGAAGATACGGGCGGCGGGCCCGGGCACTACCCCGGACCCACCGCCCGCATGCCGGCTACAGACTCCGCAGGAACTTGAGCATCGCGAATCGCTCGAGCAGCGACAACCGCGCAAAGCGGCTGCGCGCGCGCGCCGCTTCCCCACCATGCGCCGCGATCGCCTGTTGGATGGTCAGCGCGCGGCCATCATGCATGAACGCCGTGCCGAACCGCAGCCCCATGAGCGGCTCGGTCCGAAACTCGGCGGGCTGTGCGTCGCCCAAACATAGGTCGGCGAGCCGCGGACCCATGTCGTGCAACAGCAGGTCTGTGTACGCCGGCACGATCTTGCGACTGATGGCGGCCACGGGACTCGGGCCGGTGACCAGCGCCGGAACGTGACACGATGCGCAACCGATCTTGGCAAACACGACGCTCCCGATAGCGCCGGTGACGTCGAGCCGGAGGGGCTGCGGTGGCGCCAGCAGGTGCACGAACGCGTCGGCCGCATCGAACTCCTCCTGCGTCACTTCCGGCTCCGGAGTCGGATCGACCCCCGGGGGCAGCGGATTGCCGCCGACCGTCTGCTCGATCTGGTTTCCGGGATTCGTTACCCCCATCTCCATCACGAATGCGCCGCTGTTGAATACCGTGAGATTTGCCTCCTGCGCCTTGCGCCCGAAGCGGCCGATCCGACCATCAGGGAGGCGGTGCACGCGCCCCGAAATGCCGTCGCCATTCAAGTCGTACGGGTCCGCCAACGCGGCGATCTCGGCGTCGGGAACGGCATCGAGGAGGCCGAATCCGAACACATCGGGCGTGGTGCGACGTCCCGTCGCGGTCGCGCCGGGAATATCCGGCTCGGCGGTAATGCCGAGCGCCGCTAGGAGCGCCGGCGTCACCTGCTGCTGGACGACCTGGCCACCCACGGCCGCGCGATCGTCGCACACGCGGCGCACGAACGCGCTCGCGTGCACCTCGATATCCTCGCCCTCCTCCTCCGGATCATTGCTGCCACTACCGCCCACGACTGGATTCTCGTGGCACGCGGCGCACCCGACCGCATTGAACAGCGGTCCCAGGCCGTTCTCGGGTGCGAACTCGATTTGGAATACCGCGCTGCCTCGCTGAAACAGTGCAAGCTGATCGGGAGCAAGTCCGGGCAGCGGGCTGCCCGCCGGTGCGAAAGGAATCAAGAGTGCCGACGCAGGCGGCAAATCGGCGGGCGCGGGAGCCGTGGCTGGCGGGGCGTCGTTGCAGGCGGCGATGACGCCCAGGGCGGTCGTAAGGAACGCGATTCTGGCGCGACGGTGCGGGGACATACGTCCTCCCGAGCACGGGTAAGCGTGCGCCACAGCGTCGCGGTCAGAATCGGGCGGGAAACGGACCCTAGGGCAGGCGGGCTTGGCTCACATTCGAGATTCGCCCAGGGCGCGATCGATCGTAATCACGTGGCGGGAAGCTCGCGGGTCATATGGGGTTTGTTCGGTGACACTCACTGCGGCTCGACTGGCGGCGCAGCGCCGTACGTGATGCCGCGCCGCTCGGGACCGAGCCACGCGACGATCGCGCACACGACGAACGCGATGCCGGCCGTGAGCGGCATCGCGACGGTGTAGGTGATGCGCTCCGCGACCTGCGCCTGCAGGCGTGGCAAGTACGCGGCGAGCGCGGCGCCGCACTGATACGCGAAGCCCGGCAGGAAGCCGCGTACGGAGTCGGGGGACAGCTCGGTGATGTGGGCCGGAATGACGCCCCACGCTCCCTGTACCATGACCTGCATCCCGAACGCGCCCAGGGCGAGAATCAAGAGCGACGGCGCGAAGGCCCAAGCCGGGATCATGATGAGGGCGCCCACGAGCGCTAACGCTATCGCCCGGCGCCGCCCGATGCGGTCGGAATAGAGGCCGAACAGGACGCCGCCCGTCAGGGCTCCGACGTTCGAGATCATGGTCCAGATCGCTCGGCGCTCTGGCGTCATTCCCCAATCCCGCTGCAGGAATGTCGGATAGAGATCCTGGGTGCCGTGTGAGACGCTATTCATCATCGTCATCAGCAACCAGATGTAGAAGAACAACTTCCAGTGGGAGACGATCGCCCGCCCCAGCCCCGACCAGTCGTGGTGCCGGGTCCGCTGCCAGACTTCCGACTCTTTCACCTGGAAACGCACATACAGCGCGAGCAGCGCCGGGAGGCCGCCGATGAAGAACATCGGGCGCCATCCCCACCGCGGGAACACGAAAAAGTAACAGAGCGCCGCGAGCAGGGACCCGCAGGCGTAGCCCTGCTGCAACAGTCCGGAAAAGACGCCGCGAAGCCGTGCCGGCACCTTCTCCATCACGAGCGATGCCCCCACGCCCCATTCCCCGCCCATGCCGATCCCGAACAGCGCCCGCAGCGCCATGAACGACCAGTAGCTCGTCGCGAAACCCGAGAGCACCTCGACCACGGAGTAGAAGATGAGGTCGACCATCAACGGCAGGCGCCGGCCGTAGCGGTCGGCCATCAATCCGAAGATGAGCGCACCCACCGGCCGGAACAGGAGCGTGAGCGTGATGGACGCCGCCATCTCCTTATCGCTGCGCCCGAATTCCTTTCCGATGGCCGTCAGCGTCATGACGACCACGAAAAAATCGAACGCGTCGAGCGTCCAACCTAGAAACCCCGCGACGACGGCGGGCCGATGATCCGGTGCGGCGTGCGCGTTGGTCATGGGCGCCGTAACATGGCGCACGCCGCGAGACCCGGCTATACTGGCCCAATCGCCTTTTTCGGAGGACGTCGTGTCCGGTAAGTTCGGAGAGAAGTACTACGACCTGACGCTCAACGCGCTCCGCATCGTAGCCGGCTTGCTGTTCATGATTCATGGCGGCCAGAAGTTGTTCGGCTGGTTCGGCATGGGGCCGATGACGGGAGTCTGGCCATTCGGCGTCGCGGGCGTCATCGAGTTCTTCGGCGGACTCGCGATTGCCGCGGGCCTCTTCACGCGCTACGTGGCGTTCGTCGCGGCCGGCGAAATGGCGGTAGCGTACTTCTGGATGCATGCCTCCAAGGCCGGGAGCATTTTCCCTTGGGTGAACAAGGGTGAGGCCCCCGCCCTGTTCTGCTTCATTTTCCTCTTCATCTGGACGTCGGGCGGCGGCAGCAAGACGCTCGACGCGTGGCTCGCCAAGCGGAGGACTCCATGATTCTGACACTCGCGCTCCTCGCCATCGTCCAGCAGGCTCCCACAATTCAGGAATGGAACGTGCCCTGGGCGGGCACGCGTCCCCGCGATCCGTATCTCGACCGCGCGGGGCGCGTATGGTTCGTCGGACAAACCGGGCATTACGTCGGCATGCTCGATCCCACCACCGGGGAGTTCAAGAAGTACGACCTCGCGCCCGGGACGGGGCCGCACAACCTGATTCTCGACAGCACCGGGATCGTGTGGTACTCGGGCAACGCGTCGTCACACATCGGGCGCCTCGATCCCAAAGACGGAAGCATCACGCGGATTCCGATGTCCGATTCGACCGCGCGCGACCCGCACACGATGGTCTGGGATCGTCACGGAGACATCTGGTTCACCGTGCAGGGCGGCAACGTCATCGGCAAAGTGACGGTGGCGAGTGGAACGATGCGTCTGGTCCGCGTGCCGACGCCGCGCGCGCGGCCCTACGGCATCGCGCTCGATCGCGCCGGTCGTCCCTGGGTCGTGTTGTTCGGCACCAACAAGATTGCGACGGTGGACCCCACAACGTTCGTTCTGACGGAATACCCTCTGCCCCGCGCTGACGCACGGCCGCGGCGCATGGCGATCACGTCCGACGGCGCCGTCTGGTACGGCGACTATGCCGGCGGCATGCTGGGACGCTTCGACCCGCGCACCAAGAGGGTCGAGGAGTGGCCTCTGCCCGGCGGGGCCGGCGCGCGGCCCTACGCCGTCACCGTGGACGATCAGGACCGCATCTGGGTCGTGGAGACCGGATCGCAACCCAACCGGTTCGTCGGATTCGATACGCGGACCCACCGGTTTCTGCCGCCCGCCGACGTCCCCAGCGGCGGCGGGACGATTCGCAACATGGTGTACGACCCCCGCGCGCGCGCCATCTGGTTCGGGAGCGATGCCAACACCATCGGCCGGGCCCAGCTCCCAAATCCCCCTGCGACGCCCGTTCCGTAGGTCGGCCCTAACTGCCGGCTTGACCCTCGGCGCGCTGGCCCTGGTCGGCGGGGCGCTGGCGGCGGTCCCGGCTTTCAAGACGGGACCGCCGCCCGGGCACACGGGGGGATTCGGCGAGCCGACGTGCCGGGCCTGCCATTCCGACGCGGGGCTCAACGAGCCCGGAGGCGAGCTCACCGCGAGTGGCGCGCCGGCGCAATACGAACCCGGCCAGACGTACCAGTTGGAGGTCGTGCTGCGGCGCGCCGAGATGCTCAGGGCCGGATTTCAGCTCGCCGCGCGCTTCGCCGACGGACCGGCGGCGGGCGCACAGGCGGGCGTGCTCGCGCCCGCCGATGCCCGCTCGATCATCACCTGGGACACTTTGACCCAGGTGAGTTACATCGAGCACAATCTCGCCGGCACTGCGCTCACCGGTGACGCCGGTCACTGGATCGTCCGATGGACCGCGCCGGCGACTGCCACAAGTGCCGTGGTGTTCAACGTGGCAGGCAATGCCGCCAACGACGACGATTCCCCCCTCGGCGATTTCATCTACACGACGGCCCTCCGAGTGGCGCCGGCGGCTCGCCGGTGACAAATTAGGTCGTGCCCTTAACCAGTCGTCTGCTTGCCGACCGTCGCGGCGGGGTGGACCGCAGGACCGATCCGCGCCGTACGACGTTGGCGTCCGTCCCCGTCGATCGTCGCCGCGTGGTGGACTTGCGGCACGGGGCCGACCGCCGCAGCACGCTCGATCGGCGCAACCGGGTCGGTCGGCCGCGGACGTCGGAGACGCCCTCCGAGCACGTCCGCAACGCGCTTCAGTTGATGCATCACGTGAACGAGACTGACGGGCTCGATGTCGAGCAGCGCGCCGACCTGGCGGCTGCCCTCCGGCGACTCGAGCGCGCGCTCGACCTCTTAGAGCGTCGCGCCCTGGGCTAGCGCTTCCTATCGCCACCGTCTCGCGGTGAACGAACAACAGAACGCCGGCGATTCGCACGTAGCCCGCCGGCGAGAGATTCTCCGCCAGGCGAGCGTGGCGCTGCAGGGCCGCGTCGTCGCGATGTGGGAGGTCACGCCGCGCGCGCAGGTGCTCCCGATCCTGACGAGCGCCCTGCAGGCCCCGCCGGAAGCGACCACTTTCGACCTGAGCGCCACGCTGCAACGCTGGAGCGCCCCGATCATTCAGGGGAGCCGCTGGGTGGGATGCCGGCTCGACGACTCCGACCGCTGGTGCATCGCGCCGGTGCGGAGTCAGCCCCCGGCCCCGCCGCCCGGCGGCGTGGAGCGCCGCAGTCGCGAGCGCATGACCCTGGAGCTCGCCGGCCTGTGCTTGGGCCTGATCGATCAGACGCCGCGCATGACGGCGCGCCCGCGCACTCCCGAGTCCGACGCCCTGGCCGAGCTGGTCCGCCAGCCCAGTGTCATTGCGCACGAAGTCGCCAACCCGTTGACCGCCGCGCTGGCGGGACTCGACTGGTGCTTTAAGCGCGTGCGCGAAGCGGTGTCACTCGATCCCGCATTGCGGGCCGGCATTCTCGAGGACCTCACCGGCGTCGCCGAGGGCATGGACCAGGCCATCGCCTTCCTGCGGTCGATCCAGGACCGCGCGCGCGGCGGGCTCGCCCGCTGGGAGCGGTTCGACGCCGGCCAGGTGATCCGGTCCTGTGTCGCGCTGGAACGGCCGCTGGCCCGTAAGGCCGGCATCGCGCTCGAGGGTACCGTCGCGATCAGCGGCGTCTACCTGCAGGGTGACCCCAACGCGCTGTATCAAGTGCTGACGAATCTCATCCGCAACGCCGTTTCGGCCTCGCAGGGCGGCAGGACGCCCGTGGTGGTGACGCTCGCGCACGCTGGTGACGTCCTGCGCCTCGCGGTGCAGGACCGGGGCGTGGGGATCGCCACCGAGCATCGCGACCGGATCTTCGATCCGGGATTCACGACGCGCGCGTTCGGATCGGGCTCGGGGACCGGACTGACCGTCGTCCGGGAGATCACGCAGGAAATGTTCAAAGGCCAGGTGGACGTGCAGTCCGCCCTGGGTCAGGGCACGACGTTTACCGTGACTCTGCCGATTCCGCCGCAGCGCGGGCCGCGGGGGCGCTGACGGCGATCACCTGAAGGAACGCGCCGAACACCTGGTCGGACCACCAACTGCGACGTCGCGTCATCTCGGCGACGGCCTGCTCGAGCGTCATCCCGGGGCGATCGCCCCGCTTCGTCGTGAGCGAGTCGTACACGTCGAGGATGCCGACGATCTGCGCGGCGAGCGGAATCTCCTCGCCCTTCAAATGGTCGGGGTACCCGGTCCCGTCAGAGTGCTCGTGGTGCGACCGAATGATCGGCTTCAGCTCCCAGGGGAACTCGACCGTCGCCAGGAGATCGAGGCCCCAGATGGGGTGCATCTGCAGCACGCGCTGCTCCTCGCTCGAGAGCGGGCCCGGCTTCCTGAGCATCTCGTGCGGGACGCGCACCATCCCGAGGTCGTGCAGGTACGCGCCGAGCAGGATCGTCGTCTCGGCCTGCTCGTCGAGCCCTAAGACGCGGCCCATCGCGACGGCGTTCGTGGCTACGCGCTCGCAGTGGCCGTACGTGTAGTTGTCGGTCGATTCGAGCGACTGACCCCACGCGCGGACGAGCGCCAGGTAGCTGCCTTCCAGCTCGGCCATCTTGCCGCCGACGTCCACCAGGTCCACGCGGGCGTCGAGGCGGCGGAAGAGCCGGTACGCGGCGTTGAGGAGACTCAGGGCCTCGACATTCCGTCCCATCGTCTGGTGCAGCAACGCCAGCTCGCGCGAGGCTTCGGCCTCGCCTAACGCCGAACCCGCCGCGTTGGCGAGGTCGATCGCCGAGCGCAGCCGTGACTCGGCCAGCGCGGGACGGCCGGTTTCGCGATACACCATGCCGAACACGCGGTAGGTGTCCGCCTTGGCGCGCTGCGCCCCGAGCTGGTCGAATATCGCGAGCGCCGACTCCGCGTTCTGCCGCGCATCCTCGAAGCGCTGCCGGGCGACGTGCACTTCGGCGTGATTGAGGAGGCAGAGCGCCCAGAGATGGACGTCGCCGACGCGTTCCGCGAATGACCGGCTCTCCTGGAAATAGCAATCCGCCGCGTCGAGCCGCCCGCGGTCGGCGCTCACCATGCCCAGGTTGTGATACGCGATCGCGCAGCCGTGCTCGTCGCCGCAGTTCCGGTACGCGTCGAGCGAGCGTTCGTAGCGCGCCACGGCCTCGCTCAACTGACCCTGGATGTTGGCGACGATCCCGAGATTCTGTTCGGCACGCGCGCGCAACGCCTGATTCGCGCCTCCGAGGTCCAGCACCCTGAGGAACGTCTCGCGCGCATCCTGCAGCGACCCCGTGGTGATGTCCATGACGCCGAGGGTATTGAGCGCTTCGGCGGCGAGTACGTCGTCGTTGATGTGCTGGGCTACGCCGTAGCTCCTGAGGCAGAGCCCGCGTGCCTGGTCGCCATCCCCACGTTGGTGCCGCACGACGGCGAGACGGCGGAGCGCCTCCGCCAGCACCTGCTGGTCGCCGAACTGCTGTGCCGTCGCAATCGCGGTTTCGTAGCGCTCGATGGCTTCGAGCAGGCTCCCCGCCCGCTCGCGCTCGCGCGCTTGTTGGAGCAAGGCGGCAGGTGGCGTGAACGGCGCGTTGCTCTGGCCGTCACCAGGCAAGGGCATACTCGGAGAAATGCTGGACCTTACCGCGGACCGTCTGGGTGAAGACGTTGTCCAGCGACTGCAGGTATTCGAGGATAGTGAGGTCGGTGCTGACGTACGCGATCCGCTTCGGGAGCAAGGAGCCCAAGAGGTCGCAGTTCGCGTAGCTCATCCGCAGGGTCGTGTACCCGTTGAATACCAGACCCTCCGGCTGGAACTGAATGCGATTGATCGTGTCCGAGGGCGTGACGGCGGTGATCGTCACGGCCGTGTCGAGCGCTCCAGCGGGGACCGTGAAGGTGTGCGGCCCCACGTGCATGACGCCGCCCTCCGGCCCAAGCGTCTGTGTGACCGAGTCGTAGGGGAGCGGCGTGCACTGGAGGAGGCCGGTGCGCCGCGTCAGGTCGCCGAAGAGGTCGCCGTCGAATAGGCCGGCCTGCGGCGCGGGACTCGTGGGTTCCGCGCAGCTGACCACGGCGAGCGCGATGCCCGCGAGTAACGCGGCGCGCCCGAGACCGATTGTTTTCATTATCTGCCTCATCACCTGCCCCTCCCATGATCTTCGAGCACGAGGCCCGGCGGTGTGCTGCGGACGCCCACGCGGGCGTCATCCAGCGCCGTCCCCGCATCGAAGCGCCGCACCCAGGGATAGCCGGGTTCGGGCCGACCGTTCCGCACCGCCGCCGCCGCGCGTCCCAGCAGCGCGACGGGATCGATCGGCGCGTACTTCAAGTTCCCGACGGCATCGTACCCGACGCGGATCCCCGGCGTCACGGTGGTGTCACGGCTGCCGCCCGGGGACGAGCACAGGGCCGACGCGACGCGTTGCGCGAAGCGGAGGGCGCCGGTGTCCGTCGTGCCGGGAGCGAGCACCGCGAACTCGCCGGGTCCCAACGACCCGACCACATCACACACGCGCGCGGTCTGCAGGACCAGGTTCGCCGCCCGCGGGTCCGGCGGACCCTCGACGGCGAAGACGACGCAGGCGAGCGCGCCGTGATGGCGGGCCATCAGCGCGCCCAACTCGCGCGCCCGTCGCGCGAGGCCGGGCCGGCTGTGCAGTCCCGTCAACGGATCGAACAGGCCTTCGGCGAGCGTCGCATCGATGTTGCGCTTGGCCTGGATGTACGTCTCGAGCTTGAGCGAGATCTCGTCCGCGTCGCCCCCGTACCGGACAAAATCCCACACCCCGGCGCGCAGCGCCGTCACGCGCTGCTCCGGCGTCGGCGGACCCGACGTGAGCATGAGGATCGGGACGTTGCGGCCGATGTGCGGCTCGCCACGGAAGAGCCGGCAGGCCTCGAGCCCCGTGAGGTCGGGAAGGTCGGTATCGAGAATGATGACGTCGGGCCGCATCTCGCGGGCCCGCTCGAGGGCTCGAGCGCCCGACGGCGACTCGACGACCGTGTAGCCGTTGGCGCCGAGCGCACGCATGAGGGAGCGGTCGCGACGGATCGCGACGAGGACCACGGGGAGATCGGGGGCGGTGCTCATATCGGCCACGGTCCGGGGTCGCAACAAGCGGGCCCGGCGGTCTGGATGACGCCCCTCACGTCATAACGAAAACCGGCGCCCCTTTTGGCGGGCGCCGGCCACAGCTGCGGCGTGCACGCAACAACAGGGGGCTAGAGCCCCAGCCAGTAGTTGACCTTGATGAGGAAGATGTTCGCCGACGGCCCCCGGAACAGGGCGCCGGCGTCGCTCCCGAAGTCGATGGCGCCACGGCCGAGTGACGACTCGCCGCTCCGGGTCCACACGACGAAAATCGTGGACCCGGGCCGGTATTCCCACCGCAGCACGGCATTGCCGCGCAGCGAGCGGAACGTGAAGTCCTGCTTCGGTATCACGAACGGGGCCGCCGGGCCGGCGCCGTCCGGATCGATCGAATCGCCGGCCGCGACCGGCGTGGAGGTCCCGACGTCCACGCCGTAGACGAGTTTTTGCTGTTGGCGCGGCGCCGCAAACTCCTTGTAGCGCGAGAAGGCGCCGCTCACGATCAGCGGCTGCACGAACAACTCGAACGTGAGCGTCGGCGAGAACGTCACGTTGAAGCGCGTCTCCATCGAGATCGAGCTCTGCTTCAGGTCCGCGAACACATAGCGATTGCCGTAGAAGGCGGTCGCCGTCGAGTCCGGCTGTGCCATCACGTACTGCGTGCCGTCTTCATCATGCCCGATGGACGGGCCGAGCGACACCGTGATGTTCGACGCAGGCTTGAGTTGCGCCGAGACGTTGGCGGACCGGCTGCAGTAGTGCTCGGTGTTGCATCCGAGCTCCGCATTCAGTTGAAACACAAGGTTCTTGCGCGAGTCGGTCGAGACGTTGGCGCTCCAGAAGTCGATGCCCGGCCGTCGCACGACGGGGCCGCCGCGCGTCAAGCGGTCGTCGAACGTGCTCGGCCGGTGAATCCAGAAGCCCTGCACGTTCCAGTAGTTGAGCGGCTGAATGTAGCCGAACATCTGGAGCTGCCGGTCCGTCAGATCACCGTCGAAGTTGTACTGCTGCTGCGCGCCGGCGATGAAAAACAGCTGGCGATACCACTTGGTCGGCTTCAGCCACTGCGGGAAGATGTTGCCGCCCATGTACCAGTAGTCGGCCCGGGAGAAGAACGTGATGTCGTTGTTGTCGAATCCCGGCGTACGCAGATTGGTCGAGACCTCCCACAGTAGCTTGCCCGACTCGCGCGCGAGCCGCGCGTACGCGCCCACGCCGCGCATCACCGTTAGCGACGAGTCGTACGCATCACTCAGGAAGCCGTTGCTGCCATTCTTCCGGTCGGGCCGCTGGAAGTAGCGCGCGCTATTGCGCTGCAGCCGGAGCATCGCGGCGGAGTCACCCGCGACCTGCGTCCCCGCCACCTGCGCCATCAAGTGCAGGGTCCGCTTGTTGAACCACATGTCCGACCCGAAGCCGAGGGCCTCCGAATGGCGTGACAGGCGGTCCATGATGAAGGGATCGCTGCCGTCCCGCACCACCGATGTCCCCATGACGCGGAGCTGCGTGGCGCCGCCGCGGAGGTCCTTCGCCAAACGGCCTACGAAATAGTTCGAAAACGGCTCGACGGTCACGCCGTAGCGTGACAGGTCGCTGCGCTGCACCGTCGCCTGCTCCCGTTTCGTCACGGCGTCGAGCACGCCGATCGACCAACCCGTCGGCGTACGCCCGGTGAGCTTCGCGGCGCCCAGGATCGTCGTGTTCTCGGGGACATCGGCGTAGCGGTCGGCGGTATCGCGCATCGCCGGCATCTGCGGCGAGCGGCCGATGCGCCGGGTGCTGATCATCGACAGGCTCGAAACGTTGGAACAAAAGAAGCAACTCAGTCCGCCCAAGCCGAAGTAGCCCGCGCCCTCCACAAAGAACGGGCGGCGTTCGTCGAAAAACGTCTCGAATGCACTCAAGTTGACGACGGCCGGATCGACCTCGACCTGACCAAAGTCGGGATTGATCGTGGCGTTGAGCGTCAGATTCGACGTGAGCAGCACGCGCGCGTCGGCCCCCACGCGGCCGTCCAGGGCGTGCGGATCAAAAAACGGATCGGAGGCATCCCCCGGCACGTTGGCGGAGCGTCCCACCGTGTATGGCAGGATCTCGGCGCGTCCCGGTGCCCGCGTGATGACGAGCCCCTCGAGATGCCCGAACCGGGGTGGGCCTCCCGTTTCGGTCAGTTTCCAGAACGACCACTGCGAATTCTCGTTGAGCCGGTTCTCCTGACGCCACATCTGCAGGCCCCAGGTCTGCTCCTGGGTGGTCGAGGGATACCGCAGCTGCGCGAACGGGATCCGCATCTCCGCCGTCCAGCCGAGCGAGTCGATGGTCGTCTTCACCTCCCACACCGGGTCCCACGAATCGTCGCCGCCGCCGCCCAGGCCGTTGGCGTCGTTCTTGACGCCCGAGGGGTTCACCAGGAAGAACAACCGGCCGATGTGGTCGTGATACGTATCGAAGATGACTTGGAAGTAGTCGGAGCTTGGGTCGCCGTCGCGGCGCACGAGGCGCGTCTTCACGCCGGCGGCCCCCTCGGTGTCGAACATCCGCGCGCCCACGTAGATCGCGGCGCCGTCGAACGCGAAACGCACCTCTGTGCGCTGTGTCGCCGGCTGACCCTCGTGGGGCTGGTTCTGTGTGAAATCGGTCGCGATCGGAGCCGTTTGCCAGATCGGCTCGTCGAGCGTGCCGTCGATGTGAATCTCCCCCTGCAGGGGCACGGCTCGGGCGACCGGCGGCGTCGTGGGATGGATGTTCTGGGCAACGAGGGGCCCGGCGATCGTGCCGAGCATTGCGAACAGGACGATCGTTCTCGACATCGCGGCGGCTCGGTGTGGGGTCACTACTCTGACGCGCATTGAAGAGGAAAGGTTGCTGTCCAATGCCACACCAGACGTCCGGGGAAAGTCAGGAAGCGACTCACAACGGAAGTCGTTGCCCGACCGGCGGTTTGGCCGGTAAGTTCCGCGATGCCGATGACCTTCCGCACCGAGCTCCGCGCGATGATGCGCCTGGCGGTGCCGATCGTCGCCGTCCAGTTGGGCCAGATGTTGATGGGCGTCGTCGATACGATCATGGTCGGCCGGGTATCGGCCGAGGCGATCGCCGCCGTCGCGCTCGGGAACCTCTACTTCTTCGGGGCGGCGATCTTCGGGATGGGCGCCCTCATGGCGCTCGACCCGGTCGTGGCTCAGGCGGTGGGGGCGGGTGACACGGTCGCGGTCGCGCGCGGCGTGCAACGCGGGGTCGTCCTGTCACTGGGGTTGAGCGTCGTCGCCACCGCCCTCCTCCTCCCTGCCCGTCCAGTCCTGGGGCTGCTCCACCAGCCGCCCGCGGTGGCCGACGTGGCGGCGACCTTCGCGCGCGTGGAGATCGCCGGCATTCTTCCTTTCTATATCTTCGGCGCCCTGCGGCAGAGCCTGCAGGCGCTGAAGCGCATCGCCCCGATCGTCGGCGCCATGATCGTCGGCAACCTCACGAACCTCGCGCTCAACTACGTCTGGATCTACGGGAAGCTCGGCTTCCCGGCCAGCGGGGCCATTGGATCGGCGTGGGCCACGGTCGTCAGTCGCTGGGTGATGCTGCTGCTGCTCCTCGCGGTGGCGTGGCGCTCGCTCCGGCCGCAGCTCCTCCCGTGGCGCCGCGAGGCCCTCGCCTGGGAGCCGCTGCGCCGCATGGTGGTGCTCGGCGCGCCCATCGGCATTCAGTATGAGCTCGAGTACGGCGTGTTCGCGGTCGTGGGCATCATGATGGGCTGGATGGGCACGGCGCAGCTGGCGGGCCACCAGGTGGCCTTGAACCTGGCATCGCTCGCGTTCATGGTGCCGCTCGGCGTCTCGGCGTCCGCCGCTGTACTGGTGGGCCACGCCGTCGGGCGCGGCGATGCCGCCGAGGCGCGCCGCGCGGCCGCAGCGGGACTGGTCTGCGGCGTGGGTTTCATGTCCGCAAGCGCGCTCGTCATGCTGCTCGTGCCGACCTTCCTGGCCCGGATCTACACGCCGGACCCCAGCGTCGTCGCGCTCGCGGCCAGCCTGATCCCGATCGCCGGTGTGTTTCAAGTCTTCGACGGCATCCAGGTCGTCTCGATCGGCATCCTGCGCGGGGTCGCCGATACCCGCACGCCGATGATCGTCAACGTGCTGGGCTTTTGGCTCGTCGGCCTGCCGGTGAGCGCCGCCTTGGGGTTCGGCGCCCACGGCGGCCCGCGGGGCCTGTGGTGGGGCCTGACGGTCGGTCTCGTGTTGGTGGCGCTCGTGCTGATCTGGCGGGTGCGCAGACGGCTGTCGCGGGACG
The DNA here is from genome assembly GCA_035318905.1 of Gemmatimonadales bacterium. Taxonomy (GTDB): domain Bacteria; phylum Gemmatimonadota; class Gemmatimonadetes; order Gemmatimonadales; family GWC2-71-9; genus 20CM-2-65-7. The sequence goes on from DATHDT010000107.1 coordinate 16,116, forward strand.
TCGCCCGCGTCGTCATCGATCGCGACGTGGCCCCGGCGTGACCTATATTGGCGCCATGAACCCGTTTCTCATCGGCGCCGGTGTTCTCGTCCTCGGCGTAATCTGGATCTTCAACCGGCTCACGCGCCTACGGCAACTGTCGGACAACGCGTGGGCCGACATCGACGTGCAGCTCAAGCGGCGGCACGATTTGATTCCGCAGGTCGTGGCAGTCGTGAAGGGGCACGCGGGTTACGAGCGGCAGACGCTCGAGGCCGTCGTCGCAGCCCGAGGCCGAGCGATGCAAGCCACCGCGGGCAGCCCCGCGGCGCGCTTCCGCGAGGAGACCCCCGTGGAGCAATCGCTGTCCCGGATCTTTGCGATCGCCGAGGCCTATCCCGACCTCAAGGCCGTGGCGAGCTTCGCCGCTCTGCAGCAGACCCTTACGCAGGTCGAAGACACGCTGCAAAACGCGCGGCGCTACTACAACGCGGTGGTCCGGGACTGGAATACGGGGATCGCGCAGTTCCCCGCCAGTCTGTTGGCCAACACGATGGGCTTCAAGCCTCGCGAGTTCTTCGGTATCGACGACGCCGAGCGCGCCGTGCCCGGGGTTCAGTTGCCCGGGTGATACTCCCGCTCCGTGTGACCCACGAG
>DATHDT010000108.1:0-2585 GCA_035318905.1 Gemmatimonadales bacterium
CTATCGCTTCCTGAACACGACTCAAGGGCTCGAGGTCAATCCCGCGCGCGCGGCGCGATCGCCGAAGCTCGACAAGACTCTGCCGGTACACCTGGAGCGCGCGGAGATCGAGATGCTCTTCGTCGAGGCGGAGGCGCGGGCCGGCGCGGGTGGGTTCCGGGAGGCCCGCGACCTCGCGATGCTGGAGCTGTTCTACTCGACCGGGATGCGGCTCTCGGAGCTGGCGGGGCTCAACGATCAGGATCTGGACCTCGTGTCCGACCAGGCAAAGCTGCGTGGCAAGGGAAAGAAGGAGCGCATCGTGCCCGTCGGTTCGCACGCGACGGCGGCCCTGCGGCGCTACTTCCGGCTGCGCGACGCGTTGCTGGCGGCGCTCGGTGCGGCGGTGCGCCCAGTATTCGTGAACCAGCGGGGGAAGCGGATCACAACGCGGGGCGTGCAACTCGCGATGAAGACGCTGTTTGGGACGCTGACGCGGGGGCGGGACCTCCACGTCCACGCCCTGCGGCACTCTTTCGCCACGCACTTGCTTGACGCCGGCGCCGACCTGCGGGCGGTGCAGGAGTTGCTGGGCCACGCGTCGCTGTCTACCACCCAAGTGTATACTCATACCTCGGTCGAGCGGCTCAAAAAAGTCTATCACCAGGCGCACCCAAGAGCGTGAACGTGTCTCAACGCATCCGTAGCACGACGATTCTCTGCGTCAGAAAAGACGGCAAAGTGGCCATGGGTGGCGACGGACAGGTTACCGTCGGCGAGACCGTGATGAAGGCCAACGCCAACAAGGTTCGCGCGCTGAAGGGCGGCAAGATGCTGGCGGGGTTCGCGGGCGCCGCGGCCGACGGCATCACCCTGATGGAGAAACTCGAGGAGAAGCTCGAACGTTATCCGGGGAACCTGGCGCGCGCTGCCGTCGAGCTGGCCAAGGACTGGCGCTCTGACCGGGTGCTGCGACGCCTCGAAGCACTGCTCGTCGTGGCCGATGCCACGCACGGCTACGTGATCTCCGGATCGGGGGAATTGATCGAGCCCGACGACGGCATTCTGGCGATTGGCTCGGGCGGTCCCTACGCCCTCGCTTCGGCGCGGGCATTGCTGGGCACGACGAGCCTCGCGGCCAAAGAGGTCGTGCAGCGCTCTCTCGAGATCGCGGCCGACATTTGTATTTACACGAACACGCACATCACAGTGCTCGAGTTGTAACGATGACCGAACCGAAACGCACGCCTCCCCCGCCCCCCCCGGCCCCCACGCCGTCGGACACGCCGGCGGTCACTCCTCCGGCCGACGCACTGCCGTGGCTGGAGGAGCTGCCGCCCCGCAAGATCGTGGCGGAGTTGGATCGCTACATCGTAGGGCAGGAGCCCGCCAAGAAAGCCGTCGCGATCGCGGTGCGGAACCGCTGGCGCCGCGGCCAGGCGCCGGAGGAGATCCGGGATGAGATCCTCCCCAACAACATCATCATGATCGGCCCCACGGGCGTGGGGAAAACCGAGATCGCGCGCCGGCTGGCGCGGCTCGCCGGGGCGCCGTTCGTGAAGGTCGAGGCCTCGAAGTTCACCGAGGTCGGCTACGTCGGCCGCGACGTGGAGTCGATGATTCGCGAGCTGGTGGACGTGTCGATCAACATGGTGCGCACCGAACGGGAAGAGGACGTCTACCCGCAGGCCGAGGCGCGGGCGGAGGAGCGGCTGCTCGACTTGCTGCTGCCGCCGGCCCCACCCCCGCCCCCCACGTCCCCACTTCCCCACACCCCCACAGGTGCTGGGAGCACCGAGCGCCCGTTGTTCGTGGTTTCTTCAAAAGGGGATGTAACCCCCAAGATTCCAGAAGCCGACGCCGAACAGACCGAGCGGCGCCGCCGCACGCGCGAGAAGCTGCGCAAGCAGCTCAAGGATCAGGAGCTGGAGGAGCGCGAGGTGGAGGTCGAGGTGCAGCAGCAGAGCTTCCCGGGTCTCGAGATGATGCAGCCGCCGCAGGGGATGGAGGGGACCGACGTCAACTTCTCCGAGATGTTGCAGGAGATGCTGCCGAAGAAGAAGAAGCGGCGCGTCGTGCACCTGCACGAGGCGCGGCGCATCTTGATCGACGAAGAGCTGAAGAAGCTCGTCGACATGGACGACGTCATCAACGAAGCGCTCGACCGCGTCGAGAACCACGGCATCATCTTCATCGACGAGATCGACAAGATCGCGGGGGAGCGGGGGACCGTCGGTCCCGACGTGTCGCGCGAGGGCGTGCAGCGCGATCTCCTGCCGATCGTCGAGGGCTCGACGGTGCAGACGCGCTACGGCTTCGTGCGCACCGACCACGTGCTGTTCATCGCGGCGGGGGCGTTCCACGTCTCGAAGCCGTCGGATCTGATTCCTGAGTTGCAAGGCCGCTTCCCGATCCGCGTCGAGCTGTCGCCGCTGACCGAAGAAGACTTCGTCCGCATCATGACGGAGCCTGAGAACGCGCTGACAAAGCAATACGCGGCGCTGGTTGCCGCGGAGGGGGCGACGCTCGAGTTCACGCCCGACGGCGTGAAGGAGGTCGCGCGCATCGCGGCCAAGGTGAACGAGCGGATGGAGAACATCGGCGCG
>DATHDT010000109.1:0-2641 GCA_035318905.1 Gemmatimonadales bacterium
GGGACGCCGCGTGGGCCGCCGCTTACGAAGCTGCTCGCTCGGCCTTGCGGCCGACCGAGCAGCAACTGATGGACAGTGCCTTCGACCTCCTCGATCGCATGATCGCCGTTGGCCAGAAGGCCGACTAACGGTGGCACGCCGCGCCCCGCTCATCTCCGGGCAGGAGGTCTGCTATGTCGCCGTGAAGCCGTGCGGCTGCGTGATCGCGGCCCTGATCCCCGAGTTCTGCTCGAATCGGGACATCGGGCACCGCGTCGGGCCCTGGATGCGCCGGGGCTGGACGATCGAACGGATGCGGACCACCGAGGCGCGCGACGCGCTGACGAAGTGCATGCACGATCAGCCGCAGTTGCGCCAGACAGATCTCTTTCACCGCCGGACCAGAGGAACACCATGACCGCCACCGCCACGACCAACAAGCCGCTCAAGCTCCCCCGCGATCTCGCGGACTTGGACCTCAAGTTCGCGAAGGCGCTCAACGCCGAGGTGCGCCAGCTCTGGCCTGAAGGCGAGAAGTTCCTCAAGGCCGAGCAGCCGGAGGAGATCGCGAAGATCCTGATCCGGACGAAGCTGCACGACCGGCTGATGAACGCGAAGCTCGCCTATCTCTTCCGCGAGGACATCCTGTCTCGCGGGGACTCGAAGCTCACCGTCAGCGCGAAGGCGGGCGGGCCGCTCGCCTTCCTGACCGGCTTCGACTTCGTCGTCGCGTTCAATCACAAGCTGTGGCTGCGCCTCACGCCCGAGCAGCGCCTGGCGTGCGTCGATCATGCGCTGTCGGCCTGCGAGCGGGATCCCGAGTCGGGCGCCTACTCGGTGCGGCTGCCTGACGTCGCCGAGTACTCGGGCGTCGTGCAGCGGTGGGGCCTCTGGACGCCGCCGCTCCGCGGGTTCGGCGTGGCCGTCGAGAGCGCGCAGCTCGAGATCTTCGTCCCGATGCAGCAGTTCGCCAAGGACGATCCACCGCCGCGGGACCTGGCGGAGGAAGCGCACCAGCGGCTGAAGCGGGGGGGCAAGTGAGCGCGGCCGCGGTGGCGCCGGCGGCCGATGCCGCCCCGCGCTTCCTGGTCGTCGAGATCAATGCGGTGCACGAGTCGAAGACGAACCCGCGCCGCCACTTCGATGAAGCCGCGCTCAAGGATCTGACCGAGAGCATCCGCGAGAAGGGCATCATCGTGCCGCTGCTCGTGCGGCCCAGAGGCGGCAACGGCGCATTCGAGATCGTCGCCGGCGCGCGACGGTATCGCGCGGCCCGGTCCGCCGGGCTCAGCGTGGTGCCCGTCCTGGTCCGAGAGCTCGATGACAAGGAGACCCTCGAGGTCCAGGTCATCGAGAACCTGCAGCGGACCGACGTCCATCCGCTCGAGGAGGCCGAGGGCTACCAGCGCCTGCTCGCGCGCCACGGCTACACGATCGACACGCTCGCCAGCCGGCTCGGCAAGTCGGCGTCCTACGTCTATCAGCGGTTGAAGCTCGCGTCGCTGATCGAGCCGGCGAAGAAGTCCTTCCTCGAGGACAAGCTCACCGCCGGGCACGCGATCCTTATCGCCCGGCTGCAGCCCAAGCAGCAGGCCGAGGCACTGAAGGAATGCTTCGGCTGGGATGGCACCGTGATGAGCGTGCGCGGCCTGAGCCGGTGGATCGACAACAACGTGCACCTCGACCTCCACGGCGCGCCCTGGAAGAAGGATGACGCGAAACTGCTGCCGATCGCGGGTGCCTGCACCACGTGCCCCAAGCGCACCGGCTTCGCGCCGGCCCTCTTCCCGGACATCGCGAAGAAGGACACGTGCACCGATCCGCAGTGCTACCAGGCGAAGCGCACGGCCCATCTCGAGGCCCGCATTGCCGAGCTCCGCATGGTGCACGCGAAGCTCGTCGAGGTGAGCGAGGACTACACGCCGCGGCACGGACGGAAGGGAGTGCTCGGCCGGAACGCCTACAAGGAGGCGAAGAAGGGGAGCTGTAAGACCGCCCAGGCCGCGGTCGTCGTGGACGGTCAGCAACTCGGGCGCCTGATCTACATCTGCGCTAACAGCAACTGCAAGACGCATCGCGAGTCGTGGGAGCGGCACACCACGCCCCGCGCGACGGCGATCGCGAGGGGCGTTGAAGCAGCGAACCGCCGGAAGCAGGCCGCCAAACTGCTCGGCCGTCAGCGAGCGTTCGATGCGATCGTCGCCAAGGCGCCGCGCGAGCTCGGCCCCTGGGATCTGCAGTTCCTCGGCCGGACGCTCGTAGACGAGATGCATCACGACTCCCTCAAGCGGCTCTGTGACGCCAAGGGGTGGAAGCCCAGCCGCACGAGTTGGGGTGGGCTCGCCTATGGGGCGCGCGTCGAGGTGGAGATCAAGCGCCTGAATGGCCCCCAGCTGGTGCGCTTGCTCTATGAGCTGGCCCTCGCCCCAGATCTCGAGGGGAACCTCTACAGCACCGGCGGTGATCGCCTGCGCGCCGCCGGCGCGCACTTCCGCGTGAACGTCAAGGCGATTGAGCGCCGCGCCGCCGCCGAGATCGCGAAGAAGGCGAAGGCCGCGAAGAAGAAAGCCAAGCCGCCGGCGAAGAAGAAGGGCGGCCGCAAGTGAACGCGCCCGCGACCGTCTACCAGGTCCTCTCGCTCGCCGCAAATGAAGGCGGCCTC
>DATHDT010000110.1:0-15018 GCA_035318905.1 Gemmatimonadales bacterium
GAAGACGTGGCTGTCGGAGTGGCGCTGGGGGGTCACCGGGGAAAAGCTACGGCGGACGGCACGAAGGGGCGAGCATCGTTGCCCGCCCCTTATTAACTTCATCTGCCGCAGCCTACTGGCCCCTCGTCCAATGGCAGGACAGCGGACTTTGGATCCGCGAATCTAGGTTCGAATCCTAGGGGGCCAACTCGGGTGGCCGCTCAATGGAAAATGTCGATCTGTACGCTGTGGCCGGTTCCGATCTGAGCCGAATACGCGGGTGGCAAGGCGGTACCCATGACGCTGCCAGTCGCCGCCGCCGAAACGTTGCTGGAGACGCCCGTCACTCGCTCGCGAAATCCCGGCTCACTCCGCTCGCTGGTCCCACTGAACGACTGTCGAATCAGTCCGTTCGACACCCAATCGACCGAGACCTCGCCGGTCGGCCCAGCGAACGTGATGAAGTTCGGATTGTCGGCTGTGTTCGTGCGCAAGGTCATCCGATTCTCATTGCCGCCTAGCGCGGTCGCCGGTATCACGCCGTTTCCGCCGAGGATGAGCGTGCAGGAATAAGACAGGTCGCACTCGTTGAAGTAGTACTCGAGAAAGACGGCCGGCGACTGCACCGACCCAATACGATAAGCCTGCACTCCACCGAATCTGACCACATCATCGGTCACCGTGAACCAGTACGCGTTCACGATTTCACCGTTTGCGACGATGTGGCATTGCTTTCCCGGTTGCCCACACCCTCCACCCGGACCGGTATCGGTGGCAACCACAAAGTTTGGCCCGGCGATCGCGCGGGCGGGTGGCGCCGCATCTCCGCACGCCAACGCCGCTGTGAGGGTGAAAAATCCAACCGAGGACCAGGCATGAAGACTCTTCATGGCACACCTCCGAGGATTGTGGCATCACTATAAGAGCCGCTACGTCAAGCAGACGTCAAGTCGGAGGTAGATTGGCTTTCCCATGAAACCTGCCGCGCTCGCCCGACCGCGAATGCGCAACCAGCGCTTGCGCGGCGCGCGCTCGGGCACCGTCCGAGACGTCGTCCACTGGCTCGCCGCGCTTCAGGCCCAGGAGTTTCACCTGGCCAAATGGTCGGTCGCGCAACGCGCGCGCGGCGCGACGCTGGCCGACGTCGACCACGCGTTCACCGATGGCGTCATCGTGCGCACGCACCTGCTGCGACCCACGTGGCACTTCGTGCTCGGCGAGGACATCCGCTGGTTGCTCAGGGCCACTGCTCCGCGCGTGCACGCCCTGAACGCCTACTACTACCGGCAACAGGAGTTGGACAAGAAGCTGCTCGCCAGGTCCAATGCCGTGATCGCCAAGGCGCTGCGAGACGGTGCGCATTTGACGCGCCGCGAGCTCGCGGCCGCACTGGCGCGCGCCGGCATCCGGGCCAGCAAGGAGCGGCTCGCCTACATCATGATCCATGCGGAGCTCGAAGCCATCGTGTGCAGCGGCGCGATGCAGGGAAAGCAACACACCTACGCCCTGCTCGAGACGCGAGTCCCTCAGGCCAAGACGCTCGAGCCGGACGCAGCGCTCGCCGAGCTGACCAAGCGCTATTTCACGTCGCGTGGACCGGCGACGCTGAACGACTTTCTGACGTGGTCGAGCCTGACGGCGAAACAGGGTCGAGAGGGACTGGCCTTGGTGGGCGATGAGATGGAGCGTGAGATGGTCGATGGCAAGACCTACTGGTTCAGTCCTGGGTCCCGTGCAGTGAGGGCCTCCTCGAAGCCGGTGGTCGATCTCGTCCAGTGCTACGACGAGATCATCATGTCCTACAGCGAAAGCCGAGACGCTTCGTTCACGCCGAGCGACAGAACCTTCATGCACGTGGTGCTGCTTAATGGCCGGCTCGTCGGGCATTGGAAGCGGACCGCGACGCGGAACTCCGTTCGCATTGAGACGGTTTTGAAACGTGCGCTCACACGGGTCGAGGCGAAGGCTATGAAAACGGCGGTCAGCTTGACGACTGCTTGGATGCAGGGCAAGTAATCCGCATGGAAAAGAACGTCGCGCCCAAGAGCTCCGAGACCGGCCGCACCTATCGACTCGACCGCCTCATCGGCAAGGGCGGCTTCGGCGAGGTCTATCTCGCCACCCCGACGCCTGCCGCCGGTCTCCCCGCGCAGGTCTGCATCAAGATCAGCCAGCGTCTCACCCCGTGGCTCCGCGAGGCGTACTTCGCCGAGCTGCTGGAACGCGACCCGCGCGCGCTGCGCATCTTCGATCGGTTCGCCGAGCGCGCCGGCGAGGAGATGCGCTACTGCATCGTAATGGAGTACGCCGAGCACGGGGACGTGGGCGCCTGGCTCAAGCGCAAGGGGCCGCAGCCCGAGCGCGTGGTGCGCCGCGAGATCGCGGGGATCCTCGGCGTTCTCGATACGCTGCATCGCGGCCAGGCGCTGCACCGCGACTTGACGCCCTTCAACGTGTTCGTGTGTGAGAACGAGCAGTTGAAGCTGGGCGACTTCGGCATCGCCAAGCACCAGCGCAATCGCCAGGGCGTGACCGCCGACGTCTTCAATCCCCTCAACGCGCCGACCGAAATTGCGTGGGGATGGTTCCGGCGGTGGCAACAGCGCGACGACATCTATCAGGTCGGCCAGCTCGCCGCGATGCTGCTGCGCGGCGACATCACGAGCCCGATGCGCAGCAAGGATGTTCGCAACCTGCCCTGCAGCGACCATTTGAAGGAGGTCATTCACCGCTGCCTGGGGAGCCGCGGCAGACGCTACGAGGCTGCCGGCGAACTCATCGCGGCGCTCCGCCATCGCCCCAAGGAGCTGACGAAGGGCCGGGTCGCGAGTCTTAAGGGCAAGCGGCTGTCGATCACCGGGTTCCTGAAGCGGCCGCGCAGCGAGGCGATCGCCGCGGCCCGGAAGGCCGGCGCGATCATTCAATCGAAGCCGGGACGGACGACCGACGTGCTCGTCCGCGGCCGGCCCAACCCCTTACAGATCGCCGGGAAAGACGCCGGCACCAAACTGATGGAGATCCGGCGCCTCGCGGCGTTGGGGCACCGGATCACCATCATCGGAGAACCGCAGTTCTGGAAGCTGGCGACCTCAGGGCAGCGCCGCCGCCGACCCTCCCGCCGCCGGTAGGTTCTCCTCGACGAACTTCGTCAGCAGCGTGAACAGGTGCTGACGCGTCGGCCCGCCCGCGATCGAGTGCGTCCGATTCGGGTACACCATCAGCTGGAACGGGCGGTTCGCGGCGACCAGTGCGTTGACCATGGCCTCGGTGTTCTGGTAGTGCACGTTATCGTCGCCCGAGCCGTGCACGATCAGCAGCTTACCGCGCAGGTTCTTGGCATACGTGAGCGGTGAGCCGCGGTCGTAGCCCGAGGCGTTGTCCTGCGGCAGGCCGTTGTAGCGCTCAGTGTAGATCGTGTCGTAGTACTTCCAGTGCGTCACGGGCGCGACCGCAATCGCCATGCGATAAACATCCGGCGCTTGCGTGATCGTGTTCAGCGCCATGAAGCCGCCGTAGCTCCAGCCCCAGATGCCGATGCGCGTCGAGTCCACGTAGGGGAGCCGCCCGATGGCGCGCGCCGCCGCCGCCTGGTCCTTCGTCTCGATGACGCCCATCTGACCGTAGATGATCTTGCGCCACGCGCGGCCGCGCGCGCCGGTGCCGCGGTTGTCGACGCTCGCGACGATGTAGCCGCGCTGCGCCAGCATCTCGTGCCACAGGAAATTCTGCCCGCCCCAGCCGTCGAGCACCGTCTGCGAACCTGGTCCGCCGTACACGGTGAAGAACACCGGGTAATGCTTCGAGGGATCGAACCCTGGCGGCTTGATGAGATAGGCATTGAGGCGGATGCCGTTGCCGATGTCGACCTGCGTGAATTCCGTCGGGCCGAGGCGGAGCGCCGCGACTTTCGCCTTGAGCGCCGCGTTGTCCACGAGCGTGCGCAGCGAGCGGTGGTCGGGGAGGCTCACGAGGTCGGTGGTGGGCGGCACCCCGAACCGCGAGTAACTGTGCACCGCGAACCGGAAGTTGGGCGACGCGTTGTAGCCGTTGATGCCGGTCTGCGCCGCGGGGGTCACGCGCTCGGGTGCGCGCCCGGGCCGGGCGTAGCTCGCGCGGTACAGGTAGCGCTGCGTGGGATTGTCGGGCGACGCGGCGAAGTAGACCCAGCCTTGGGCCGTGTCGACGCCGGCCACGCCGAGCACGTCGTAGTTCCCGCTCGTCACGGCCTTCGGCGCGCCGGTCCCCGAGCGCGGGAACAGGTAGAGATGGGTCCACCCACTCCGCTCCGAGAGCCACAGAATCTCGCGGCCCGCGTTCACGAAGCGCAGCTCGTCGAACTGCTCGACCCAGGCGCTGTCCTGCTCGGTGAAGAGGGTGCGCACCGCGCCCGTTTGTGCGTCCGCGAGCATGACGTGAAGCGTGTTCTGCAAGCGGTTCATGTGCTGGATGACCAGCTCCCGGCTCCCCGCGCCCTGCCCCACGGGCGGCGCCCACTCCATCCGCGCGATGTAGTTGTTGCGCGGGTCTCCCGGGACGTCAATCCAGCGTGTCACTCCTCCCGCGGCGCTCACGACGCCGACGCGCGCCGCGGAGTTGGTCTGACCCGCCTTGGGATACTGCACCTCGACGTCGTGCGCATACAGTGAATCGGTCGTGTTGTAGAGCGAGAAGTCGCGCACACCGGAAGCATCGAGCTGCCAGTACGCGATCGATTGACCGTCGGGGCTCCAGCGCCAGCCGTCCTGGAGGCCAAGCTCCTCTTCGTACACCCAATCGAACGTGCCGTTGATCGTGGTGCGCGAGCCGTCGCTCGTGAGCTTCGTGAGTCGCCCGCTCGCGAGGTCCTCGACGTAGAGGTTGTACTCGCCGTACCGCACCCAGGCCACGCGGTCGCCGCGCGGAGAAAACTTGGCGAACATCAGCGTCGACGCCGGGCCGTCACCGCCCAGTTTCTTGAGGCTCCAGGTCGTCCGGTCGAGCACCCAGTAGTCGCCGCGGGTGTTGGTGCGCCACACCTGCTGGGAATTGGTAAAGATCAGCAGCCGGTTGCCGTCGTCGGACCACGAGTACTCCTCCACCTCGAGGGGTGTCGACGCGCCCGCGGGGGTGAGCCGCGCCGCCGGCACGAGGATCGTGCGCGCGCCGGTCTGCGCGTCGTAGCGGACGATGTCTCGCCCGTCCCGCGTCTCCGTGCTGCGCTCGAGCGTCGTGTAGGCGGAGCCGTCACCGAGCCACGCGAGCGGCCCGAACGAGCCGCTGCGAAATTCAGGGCTCGCGTAAATGCGGTCGACGGTGAGGAGTGAATCGCTGGCGGCGGGCGCGGTGCGCTGGGCGGCGGCGAGACCGCCCAGCGTCGCGCTGAGCACGAAGGCAAGAACCAAACGACGCATGTTGGCAGGAACCGGGTTGGGGACTCCTTAGGATACCCGGCCCCGCGTCCTGCGGCTACCGCTACTGCCGCGGCGGACCGCGGCGCGTCAGCTGCGGCTTGGCGAGCGCGTCGAACTTCGCTTGCTGCGCCGGCGTCAACAGATTCCGAACGGCGGCGAGCCATTGGTCCGCTTCAGCCTGAAACCCCTCCATCTCGGCGCGCACGCTGTCCATCTTCGCGCGCATCTCCGGGCTCGGCTCCTGCCCCTGGACGAAACTGCCCTGCATCTGTTGACGGATCGCCTGACGGCGCGCGGCGGCGTCCTTCATCACGCCGTTCAACGCCGTGTACGGCTGGGTCACCTTGGTCTTTTGGTCCGCCGTCAGCCCGACGGCCTGCGCCAGGGAATCGATCGTCATCCAGTGATCGGGTGGCGGTGCGAAGCGCCGTGGCCCCCCGGCGCCCGGGTCCTGAGCGAAGGCAGGTGTGGCGACGACGGCGAGCAAGAGTGCACTGCGTGCAACTCGAAACATGACAACGCTCCTTAGGGGTCAGCCCTCTATACGAGGAGGGGCGGCACCGCGTTAAAAGGCTTCACAGCAACCCATCTTGGTACACCGCTCCCACGGCAGCGCGCTGCCAAGCGGGTAGTAGCGCCACCGCGCCATCGCCTGGCGCTCAGTGGCCGCCCCCGGCGGGTCCTTCGTGAACCTGAGCTCGCGAACCGTGACTGGCTTGGTCGAATCCGCCGGGATGAAGATCGCGCGGCCGCGGCCGCTGTCGGACGTGATCATCACCAGGCTGTCGACCCAGAAATAGCTCCAGCCGGCGGCGAGTCCCAGGCGTGAGTATTCGCCCGTGGTGTAGATGCGCGCCACGATGCGACCGACGCCGCTCAGGTCGTCTTGGGAGTTGTGGTGCGTGTTCTTCTCCGGGTAGATCGTCCCCACAGGGCCGATCGTGTCCTTCGGCGGCATGGCACTCGAGTCCACGAGCGTCAGCGGCTGTCGATCACTCGCCCCGTGCGTGAGCGTGTCGAACTGGAGCGTCGCCGCGTAGGCCAGCACGGCGCCCCGCTGGCCGGTCTCGGCGGCGTTCGTCACGAGGCCTGGGGGCGCCGGCGTATCGGGGGGGAAGCACGCGCCGATGAGGAGCGCGACCAGGGGAATTCCGGCCTTCCGGTTCATGAACCCTCCAGGGCGTAGGGTCACCTGCGGTTGCGAGAGCCGAGCGCGGTCATGCGCGCGACGACGGCTCCTAAGTCGGGATCGGCGTCGTGCCACAACGCCGTTACCGCGCGCGCCCAGCGGGCGGCGGCGGTCCAATCGCCTGCCGCCGCTGCGAGCTCGGCGCGCAGCGCCATCGCGCGCACCAAGCCGGCTGCCTGCGGTACTTCGTCGAGCAACGCGGTCCCCAGGGCGGGCAACGCGGTGAGCGAGCGGTCCAGGCGTTCGAGCGCGGCCGCCGTATCGCCGACGGCGACGAGCAACCACGCCTCCTGGTACACGTTGTCGATCGCCACATCGCCGGCCCGCAGGGCTCCGCGAGTTGCGTCGATCTTGGCGATCCCTGCCCGGACCGCCGTCGGGTCGCGCGCCAGTGCGCGTTGCAGCTCGAGCAAGTAGTTGCCCCCCGCAGGCCCAGCGTGGGCCTCGCGGGCGCCGAGCTGGGGGAACGCGAGCATCGCCGGGTCGCTCAATACCGCGCGCCGAGCGACGGTCTGCCGCTCCGGCTCGACCCAGCTGCCGATCAGCCGCGAAACGCGCCGTTCCACGGCCGAGAGACTTTCGGCGGGAACCCCCACCGCGGCGTAGACGAGCAGCGCGCGCCCCGGGCCTGCGACGCTGGCCGGGACCGCGAGATGGTCGCCCTCCGGAGTGACGAACGGTGTCGTGAGGTCCGTGGCCGACAGCGCGGCCGCGCGATTCACCTGACCGGTGAGGACCGCGACGCCGGCGAGCCCGCGTGCCGCCTCCGGGTCGGTCGTCCTCCAACGGGACAGCAGCGAGTCGCCTACGGCGCGCGCCTGCGCGAACTGCTCGAGCTTGACGAGCAGCCGGACCTCCGCCACGGCCAACCGCAACTGCTGCAGCGAGTCGCCGCCGGCGACGCGCGCGGCCCGCGCAGCCCGCACAGCATCGAGCGCTGACCGCTCGGGACTTCGCGCGGCGGCGAGCTCACCCACCGTCTCCAGCACGCGGGCGTGCGCTTCGAGCGCGTCGACGCTGGTGGGGAAATCGCGCACCCACCGCGCGGTGATCGCTCGCAACGTGGCCCGATTGTGTGCCAGCGCCGCGGCGAGCGTGGGCGACGCCGTCCCGGGCGCGTCGGCGAGCCACGCCTCCTTCGGGTGCGGCACGAAGGCAAGCGTGTCGGCCACGAGTCCGGGGTGGGCGGCAAACGGCATCGTGTCCGGGACGAGTGCGTAGCCCGGTCGGTACAAGAACGCCTGCGTATAGAACAAACGCTCGAGCCGCGCATAGGCGGCGCCGGCGAACGCGCGATGCACGGCCGGCACCAGATCGAGGGCACGGCGGTACGCGGCGATCGCAGCGTGCTGGCTCGAGCGGAACGCCCACCCCGAGGGGCTCTTCGCATCCCGCACGACCAAGCGGTCGCGCGCCTGACACTCGCCGAGCCCGAACCACCCGACGAAATCGTTCGCGTCGAGCGTCACGCGGCGGCGGTACGCATCGCACGCCTCCGGGAACCGGCCCTGCGCCATCGCCACGAGGCCGGCCGCCAGCGCGCGATCGGCGTCGCCGAGAGTGTCGGCGGCCGCCAGCGCGCGCGTCGCAAACACGAGCCACTCGGCCGTCGCCCGTCCCGCCCACGCGCGGCTCTGCGCCAGCCACAGATTCGCCTGCGGGAAATCGGGGTTCACCGCGAGCGCGGCCCTGAACGCGGCGGCGGCCGAGTCCAAGTCCCAGCGTTGCAGGGCTTCGTCACCGCGCGCGTAGGCGAGCCACGCCGTCACCGAGCCCGCGCTCCGCGCCGCCTGCGCGGCGCGCGGCTGCACGTGGCCGAGCAGGAGTGAGTCGGCCAGCTCGCGGAACCGTTGGTCCAGGTCGGTGAGCCCGGGACCGAGGCGGATCGTGTGCGCGCGGATCGGACGGCCCCGATGGGCGACGTCGTAGAGCCCGCCACGCACGACCACCGAGTCTCCCTCCTGCCACAGCTCGCCCCAGATGAGCATCCCCGATCCGACGGCGCGGGCGATGTCCATCGCCTCGGCGAAATCCGGAACCGGTGCGCCCCGCTGCTGCCGCGCGCTGCTGACGAGGAAGCGGTCGACCACTTGCACATCGGTCCACCGGTCCAACTCCTCGTAGACGCGCAGCTCGCATTGATCGCCCTTGAGCAGCATCGGCGCCGCGCCCTCGCGGTGCCCGAACGGCACGACGACGTACAGCGACGGGTTGAGCCGCGCGCCCAGCACCTTCGGCAGAACGACCACCGCAGCCGCCGCGAGCGCCGCGACGCCGATGAGTGCCGCGCCCCAGCGCCGCCGCACCCGGCGCCGTTGTCGCGCGCCCGACACCGTCCCCACGCCGGGCACGCGGAGTGCCCGCGCGAAGTCGGCGGCCCGCGGGAAGCGCTCTTCGGGGCGCTGCGCCATCGCTTCCTCGATCGCCGCTTCCACTTCGAGCGGTACCGCCGGCTGCACCGAGCTGATGGTCGGCGCCTGCGCCACGCCGCCCGACACGGCTCCGGGCGAACGGCCCGAGAGCATCTCGTACAGCACGCATCCCAGACTGTAGATGTCGCTCCGGCCGTCGACGGCGCCGCCGGCGGCCTGCTCGGGACTCATGTACTCCGGCGTCCCCACCGCAACTCCGGTGCCCGTCACCCGGCCGCGCGCCTCGCTGATCGCGCGCGCGATGCCGAAATCGCTGACCACGGCCTGGCCCGCCTGCAGCAGGATGTTTTCGGGTTTGATGTCGCGATGGACGACGTCGTGCTGGTGCGCGTACTCGAGCGCCTCGGCGACTTGGCGGGTGATCTCGAGGGCGTCCTCCAGCGGGAGGTGCCCCTCGCGGTCGAGCCGGTGGCGCAGCGACTCGCCTTCGACGTACGGCATGACGTAGTACAGCATCCCGGCGGCCACGCCGGAGTCGTGCAGCGGCAGGATGTGCGGATGGGTGAGCCCCGCCACCACCTTGATCTCGCGCAGGAACCGCTCGGGACCGAGGGTGGCGGCCAGCTCGGGTCTCAGGATCTTGAGCGCGACTTTCCGGCCCAGGCGCGGGTCGTGAGCCAGATACACGAGGGACATGCCCCCGCGACCGAGCTCGCGCTCGACGGTGTAGCGGCCTGCGAGCGCGTCGGCCAGGCGGTACTGGACTTGGCTCACAGGCTGTAGCATAACACCCTTGGCTTCCAACGTCTTGCCCGCTACTTTCCGAGGCTCCGATGGGGGACCTGACGCTGTCGCGCAGCCAGCTCTTGCTGCTCGCCGGGACGGCCAACCGGCCGCTCGCCGAGGAGATGGCTCACGATTTGGGGCAGCCGCTGTGCGCGGTGACGATCCGGCGGTTCGCCGACGGCGAGATCTTCGTAAAAATCGACGAGAACGTGCGCGGGCGGGATGTCTTCATTATCCAGCCCACCAATCCGCCGGCCGAGAATTACCTGGAGCTGTTGCTCCTGATCGATGCGGCGAAGCGCGCGAGCGCAGCCCGGGTCACGGCGGTGCTGCCCTATTTCGGGTACGCGCGCCAGGATCGCAAGGATCAACCGCGTGTGGCCATCAGCGCGAAACTGATGGCGAACGTGATCACGCACGCCGGCGCCGACCGCGTGCTGGGGATCGACTTTCATTCGCACCAGGTTCAGGGATTCTTCGACATCCCGGTGGACCATCTGTATGCGGCGCCGGTGTTCGTGAATCACTACCGGACCAAGGCGCTGGCCGACCCGGTGGTGGTCGCGCCCGATGTCGGATCGGCGAAGATGGCGCGCGGATTCGCGAAACGGCTGAACGCGTCGCTCGCGATCATCGACAAGCGGCGGCCGTCGGCGAACGTGGCGGAAGTGGTCAATGTCGTGGGTGAAGTCGAAGGCAAGGACTGCCTCATTCCCGACGACATGATCGACACCGCGGGCACGATCACCGAGGCGGCGGCGGCGCTGAAACGGCTCGGCGCGGGACGGATCTTCGCGTTCGCGACGCACGCGTTGCTGTCGGGGCCGGCCGTCGAGCGGCTGCGGGCGTCGCCGATCGAAGAAGTGACGGTGACGAACACCATCCGCCTGCCGGACGAGCGGAAGTGGGAAAAACTGAAAGTGCTGTCGGTCGCCGGCCTCATGGCCAAAGCGATCGGCTACGAACACTCGAACCAGTCGGTCAGCGCACTCTTCGATTGAATTGAGCTGAGGAACTTATGGCACAGATGGTGAGCCTCGCGGCGAGTCCGCGGGAAAAGACGGGCAAAGGCGCGGCGCGCCAGGCCCGCTTCGCGAAGCAGGTCCCGGCGGTCATCTACGGCCACGGGCGACCCGCCCAGTCGCTGATGGTGGACGGGCTGTTGCTCGAGCAGGCGCTGTCCGGCGTCGAGCCCGAGAGCACGCTCATCGAGCTCACCGTGGACGGCAAGAAGACGCGCACACTGATCCGCGAGATCCAGCGGCACCCGATCCGGCCCGACATCATCCACGTGGACTTCTACGAAATCCACTCGGGGGAAAAGATCACGCTCAAGGTGCCGGTGCACCTCGTCGGCACCGCCGACGGCGTGCGCAACGGCGGCGGCGTGCTCGATCAGGTGACCCGCGAAGTCGAGATCGAAGTGCTCCCCGAGCACATTCCCGATCGCGTCGAGCTCGATGTCACCGCCCTGAAGATCGGTGACTCGCTCCACGTGCGTGACCTGACGATCGCGAATGCCGCGATCCTGACCGGTGCCGATCTTACGATCGCCGTGGTGGTGCCGCCGCGCGCCGAGGAAGTCGTGGCGCCGACCGCCGAAACCGCGACCGAAGTGGCCGAGCCCGAGTTGATCCGCAAGGTCCGCGAGGATGAGGAAGGCGAAGAGGGCGTTGCCGGCGAGGCCGCGCCGCCCGCCGCGGGGAAAGCCCCGAAGGCCGAGGAGAAGCCCAAGGGCAAGAAGGAGGAGTAGCGCTGCGCGCAGTCGTCGGACTGGGCAATCCTGGCCCGGAATACGCGGCGACACGCCACAACGCGGGCTTCTTGCTGGCCGATGCGCTCGCCGCGCACTGGAGCTTGCCGCCCTTCCGCCGCGCCGAGCGCGCGCGCGCGACGGAAGGTGAAGTGGGTGGCGTTCCGGTTCGCGTCCTGAAACCCACGACCTACATGAACCGCAGCGGCGCCGCGCTGGCGTCGCTGCGCGCCGACCCCGCGTTCGACGCCGCCCGCGACCTCCTGATCCTCGTCGACGACTTCCAGATCCCCATCGGGACCTTTCGATTCCGCCCCGACGGCTCGGCGGGCGGTCACAACGGTCTCAAGAGCATCGAGGGCTCGCTGCAGTCGCAGCAGTATGCGCGGCTCCGCGTCGGCGTCGGGCCGTTGCCGGACGGCATCGGCGATTGGGCCGACTACGTGCTGGCGCCGTTTGAGCCGGAACAAATCGAGCAGGTCGACTCGCTCACGCCCAAGATGATCGACGAGGTCGAGAAGTGGCTGAAAACATGAGGTGCGTGGTGTGCTCCGCTTAGGCATCGTCGGACTCCCTAACGTCGGCAAGTCGACACTCTTCAACGCCCTGACCTCGTCGCAGGCCGCGGCGGCGGAGAACTATCCGTTCTGCACCGTCGAGCCCAACGTCGGCGTGGCCCTCGTCCCCGATCCGCGCCTCGAGCTGCTCAATCAGATCGTCAAGCCGAAGAAAAAGATCGGGGCGGTCGTCGAGTTCGTGGATATCGCGGGGCTCGTGAAGGGCGCCTCGCAGGGCGAGGGCCTGGGCAACCAGTTCCTGTCACACATCCGCGAAGTCGATGCGGTCGTCCACGTGATTCGGTGCTTCGACGATCCGGACGTGGTGCACGTGATGGGGCCCGTCGATCCGGTGCGAGACCACGATGTGATCACGAGCGAGCTGGCCCTCGCCGACCTCGCGGTCGTGGAGCGCCGCCTCGACAAGACGCGCAAATCCGCGCGCGCCGGCGACAAAGAAGCGCAGGCCGAGCTCGTCGTGCTCGAGCGCGTGATGACGGAGCTGAACGCCGGCCGCGGCGCGCGCGAAGCCGGTGAGGGCGCAGACGCCGTCAAGTTTCTGCGGCAGCTTGGCCTGCTGACCGCCAAACCGATTCTCTACGCCGCCAACGTGAATGAAGACGACCTCGCGGCCGGTGGGGGCCAGTGGATCGCGAAGCTCAAGACCGCCGTCCAGACCCATCATGAAGAAGCGGAGATTGTGCCCTTCTCCGCCAAACTGGAGGCGGAGCTGGGCGAGCTGGGCGGAGAAGAAAGGAAGGAGTACCTGGCGAGCGCCGGCGTGAGCGAGCCCGGGCTCGATCGCCTGATCCACGCGGGCTACCGGTTACTCGGCCTGCAGACCTTTTTCACGGTGGGCGAGAACGAAGTGCGCGCGTGGACGATGGACCGCGGCGACACGGCGTTCGATGCCGCCGGCGAGATTCACTCGGACTTCCAGCGCGGCTTCATCCGCGCCGAGACGGTGGGGTTCGACGAGTTCGTGAAGGCGGCGTCGTACAAAGTCGCGCGCGAGCAGGGCCTCGTGCGCAGCGAAGGCCGCGACTACGTCGTCAAGGACGGCGACATCCTGCTGTTTCGCTTCAACGTCTAGCGGCTACGGGTCGATATCCCACATCGACCGCCAGTCCTTCTCCCACACGACGATGGATCCGCAGGATGGCGAGACGAACTGCGCCCCGAACGTGCCGGTCTCCGCGAGTCGTCCTCTCGCGCTGGCGTTGAACTCCGATGGAGCGCTGAGGGGACGGCGATAGACTTCCACTCCCGCCACGTCCCGCGGATCGATCGACTCCAGCTCCTCCGGCCACGTGGCGACACCGTTCACGTAGACTGACATCACGCAGCGGCGCCCGCGCGCGAATGTGAGCGGTCCGCACCCCGAGCCCGCACAGCCGTAGGAGATACCTGCCCCGGCGATCAGGTTTTGCAGCGTTTCGGGTTTGCGGCGCGCGATGTCGGCAGCCGTGAAGAAGCGCCCGAACGCGTAGCGACGGCGCGCATAGAACCCCGCCATGCCCCAGCGCGAATCCATACCGCTCGCTTCCACGACGATCGGCGCGAGGTTGACCGCTTCGACATCGAGGAGCACCGCCAGCCGCTTGGTCTTCCCCGGACGCAGCACCGCCTCGTACTCCCGCGTGCGGCCGTCGCGGTGCGCAATGCGGATCGTCTGCACGCCCGCCGGCAAGCCCGTCAGGTCGAATCCCCCCACAGAATCCGTCAGCGTGAACGCTCGTGCGGCGGGAACTGAGACCAACACGTCGCGGAGCGGCTTGCCGTCGAAGATCGACGTGACAACGCCGGTCAGGTGAGCGGTCGTGTCTCGGGGGGTGGACGTTTGGGCAAAACCGGGCGTGGCGAGCAGCAGAATCGAGAGGATCGAAGTACCGCGGGTGCGCAACATTGCAGCTCCTTAGCTTCCGTGCCCTGCGTCAGCGGGTCCAGATGAAGACTGAGCCGCATGCCCAGACGTCCGTGCTGGGATTCCACACCGCAGAGAACGGCGCGAGGCGCATCCCGATGTTCAACCCGTAGGGCGTGACGTTGCGGTACACCTCGACGGCCCGCACGTCGCGGACGGCGATGCGGTCGTAGTCCTGATCGCGGAGCGGCATCCCGTTCACGCTGATCGGGACGGCGCAGAGCTGCCCACGGCTGAAGCGCGTCGGGCGGCACAACTCCACGCAGCGAGTGACGATGCGCTCGCGCGCGAGCAACGCGCTGATGCGCGGCGATTGCGACCGTTCGATCTCCTCTTGCGTGTAGAAGCGCGCATAGCCGCGGTACCAGTCGCGCCGCGCGTAAAACCCACCCAGATCGCGCCACTGGTCGGGATGCTGGACTTCGACGACGACGGGATCGAGATCCGGAGCGTCGAGGTCGAGCAGCACGGCGATCTTCGTCGTGCGTCCGCCGCGCAACGTGAACTCATACTCCTCGGTATCCCGTCCCTCGTATGACACGCGGATCTTCTGATCGCCGCCGGGGAGTCCGGTGAGCAGGAATGCGCCGCTCGAGTCGGTGACGACGAACTTGCGGGCCGCCGGCACGGCGACCAGGACGCCGCGCACCGGCTGTCCGTTGAACGAGGAGATCGCGAGGCCGCGAAGGCGTGCGCCGGGGTCTGCTTGCGAGCCGAGCGGAGCGGCGAGGACGAGCGTGGCCGCGAGGAAGACCATCAACCCCATCACCTGATGAGTGCGCGTCGGCATACCGGACACCTCCTGTTCACATCCTAAATACGAGGTGAGCCGTTCGCAATACGAGCCGTCAATTCTTTGTCCAGATGAGCACGGCGCCGCAGTCGGCGGAAAACCTGGAGAACTCGGCGGGCGTATCCGCCCCCTGGCGGTAGACCTCGATGCCGAGCACATCCGTGGGCGGGATGTTGTCGATGTCGTAGGTCTCGACGCGCAAGCCATCCAGGAACACCGGCACGTTGCAGCGTCGACCCGAGGCGTAGCGGGTCGGGTAGCAGGCGGTTCGCACG
>DATHDT010000111.1:0-5392 GCA_035318905.1 Gemmatimonadales bacterium
TCCGTATCGTCCGTCACCATCGCCACCCAATCGGCGGGATCGTGCTTCTCGGGATCGAAGATCGGTTTCGGGCCCGCCACGCGGCGGTACACCTCGATCTTGGGGAGGGGCGCCTTCTTGAACCCTTCGGCCAGCACGATGTCGGCGCCGGTGAGGTAGCGCCGGGCCAGCGTGATGGGGTCCGATTCCTGCTGCGTTCGCTCGAACAGCACGCGCTGGCCCGGCGATTCCATCAGCACGCGCTCGGCCCGGCCTTCGTGCCAGTGGCGCCACGTGTCCTTGCCGCGCTGATCCATATCGGGGGTGTGCGTCCCGTGCTTGATCGTCATCACGCGGAACTCGCGGCGCGCCATCTCCGCCGCGAGCGCGACCAGAAACGTGGTCTTGCCCGCGTTCTTGAGCCCGATGATCGAGATCATCCGCGTTGCCGCCACACCGCCTCCGCCCGATCCAGATCTTCTGGAGTGTTGACGTTGAAGAACAGCTCGTCCGGGTCGCCAAACCGCCGCACTTCCTGGAGGGGGAGGATACCGACCCTGACGTCCGCGTGGAAGGCGATGGCCTTCAAGTCGCCGGCGTCGAGTCTCCGCTCGATGGCCCCGCGACACACAGGTCCGTAGACCGCGCACAGCGGCTCGACGCCGCGGCGGTTGCGACCGTCAGGAAGTCCTTTAGGGTCGCTCTCGGGGAGAAACGCGTCCCACGCCGCCGAGCCGGTCACCAGCGCGCGCAGCAGCCCCTCGCTCACGAACGGCATGTCCCAGGCGACGCACAGCACCGGGCCGGGACCCGCGGCCACGGCGGTGTAGATCCCGCCGAGGCTGCCGCAATCGGGACGAACGTCGGGAATGGTGGTGAGGTCGGGGCGCCACGACGCGGCGTCAGGCGCGTTGGCGACGAGGAGCGGTGGGGCGCCGGTGACGGCGGCGACGGCTTCCACGACGCGGTCGAGGATGCGGCGGCCGCCCACGTCGACGAGGCCCTTGGGGCGTCCGCCGTAGCGGCGCGCCGCGCCGCCGGCCAGCACCGCCCCGCGCATCCTAGTAGCGCCGACCGCGCTTTCGCTCGAGGACGACGTCGAGACCGAGGGTCAGGCTGATGTGGTGGTACGACTTCGACGCGATGGGGCCGATCCCGAGCCCGTTCGCGGGTCCGATCAGACGGTCGAGCGACACGACGATGTCGCGCAGCTCGAAGCGGAACGCGTACCCGGGTCCGAGCGGTGAGGTGAAGCCGGCGGCCGCGCCGTACATCACGGACGTGCGCCGGGGGCTCGCGTCGGCGAGAACCTGACGCTCCTTCAGTATCCCGTCGCTGTCGATGAACGCACCCGCCATCTCGATCGTACTGCGCGGCTCGTTCACGACGCCGAAGTTAGCGCGCACGTACGGGCTTATCGTTCGCCTGGGCGCGGCACGCACGGTCACGCCGCCGAAGATCGTGATCGCGCCGCCGTCGGCCGACTGGGCATCGATGTCATCGCATGCCTGTTCGTTTCGATGAAGGTCCGTAAACGCGTTGCTGTCGGGGTGGAAAAAGATTCCGGTGCACCGGCTCTCGACCGGCAGTCCGAGATAGGACAGCTCGAGGTGCACGCCCACGTGGGGAGAGACGAAGTAGGTCGCCGCCAAGCCTAGGACGATGCTTGAGGTGACGGTCCGCGAGAGGTCGAGCGTGTCGTACTTCGAGGTGCCCAGGACGGTGAGCGGCTGCTTCCCCACGGTCCATAGCGAATGACCGGTGACGGTGCCGCCGAGAATCGTGAACACGAGGTTGGACTCGGAGCCCGTTTGTGCGGCGGCGGGCACGGTCAGGGCGCAAGTGAGCACGAGCGTCGCCAACGAAAAGGATCGCATCAGACCTCGAGCAGTCGGTGTTGGACGGCGAGACAAGCATCCATCACGATCGGAATGCCGGCGGCTGCGGCGCGCGCCGCCGCCGCTTCATCCATTACGCCCTGTTGCAGCCAGATCAATCGCGGATGCAGCGCGATCGCTTCGTCCACCACGGCGCCGGCATGCTCGCTGCGCCGGAAGACATCGACCACCTCGATCGTGTGCTCGCGCGCCGCGTCCGTGAGCGTCGGGTAGCTCTGCTCCCCCAGCACCTTCTCGTGACCGGGGTTGATCGGCACGATGTGGTACCCCGCCCGCTTCAGATACCCCGCGACCCCGTGACTTGGACGGTCAGGCTTGGGTGAGAGCCCGACGACTGCGATCGTGTGCACCTCCTGCAGCAGCGCGCGCAGCGCGTCGTTCGTCATGCGCCGGGGCGGTGGAGGTGCGGCGTCCCGCTCACGGCCCGGCCCACGAGCACCATCCCCGAGCGTTGCGCGATCGTCAGCGCCAGGGTGGACGGCACGCTCGGCGTCGCGACCCAGGCGAGACCCGCCCGCGACGCCTTGAACGCGAGCTCGGCGGAGATGCGCCCCGTCACCAGCAACCCACGACCGACGATCGGCGTGCGCCCCAGCACCGCGGCACCGATCACCTTGTCGACCGCGTTGTGCCGCCCGATGTCCTCGGCGTGGAACAGGAGCGCGACGCCATCGGTCAGCGCCGCCGCGTGGATCCCTCCGGTCTCGTTGTAGCGCGTACCCGTCGCGAACAGGGTCTTGAAGAGCGCCCGCAGCCCCTCGGCGGCCGGCGGCTCACCGCGCGCCGGTGTGTGCTGCACGCTGTGGGGATCGGCGAGCATCGTCGTCACCGCGCCGCACCCCGACGCGAGCACGGCTTTGCGGTTCTCGCCCTTGACGAGGGCCACGCGCGCCGGCTTCACGTCGGCCCAGAAGCCCAGGTCGGGAGCGCAGGGACGGAGCTTCACGAGGTCGTCGAGCGACTCGATGTAGCCCTCGCCGTGCAGCCACCCGACGGCGAGCTCCTCGAGCTGATCGGGCGTGCACATCCACGTCACGACGGGCTCGCCATTCACCTCGAGCCAGACGGGCCACTCCTCGACGGCCGCCGACTCGGCCTGCATGCGGCCGCGGCGCGAGCCCGGGGAACCCGGATGGTCAGGTTTCGGGTTCTGTGTCACCGAAGTATTCCGAGTAGAGATGGGGCCCCTCCTGGACGCGGATCGCGTACAACGTCACACCCTTGGGGATTTGACCCTTGATCCGCTCCCATAAATACACCGCGAGGGCTTCACCGGTCGTGAGCCACTTGCCGTCCGCGAACGCGGGGACGTCGTCGTTGATGTTGCGTCCGTCGAGCGGGTGCACGATTTCCTTCTCGAGCAAGGCGTCGATCGCCTTGAGACTCATGACGCCGCTCTTGCCGGGATCGAAGGGACCCCGCAGCGTGACGTGGCACGCGTAGCGATGGCTGTGCGCGCGCGCGGCGGCGCCGAACTCGGGTCCCGGTGGGAACCGATGCGTCGCCGTGAACTCCACGATTCGCGTCAGGTATGCGGTCGGCATCGTCAGAACACTCGAACGGCGCTGGCCTTGAAAGAGAACACCACCGGCGCGTCGGGCGCGAGCGCCAGCTCGCGACACGCCTCGGCGGTCACGATCGCGACCAGCTCGACGCCGACGTCGGCCGTCACCGCCACTCCACCCCCAGCGCGGTGGGTGGCGACGCGCGTCACGCGGCCCTCGAGCACGTTGCGCGCGGAGGACGCCAGCGGCTCCCGGCTCACGAAGATGTCGCCCGGAGGCACCGCCAGCACCGCCGGGCCCGCGCGATCGGTGGTCACCAGGATCTCGATCGCGCCAATACGCGCGGACATCGTGTCCGTGCCGGCCGGCGCGAGGTCGACGCGGAACAGGTTCTCCGGCGTCACCGGCGAGAGCCGGCCGTCGGCGAGGGCACGGATGTCGTCGGCCCAGCGGTAGGCGTCCTCGAGCTGGTGCGACGCGATGCAGATCGTGAGGAGCCGCGCCTTGCGCTCGCTCGCGAGGGCGCGGTACATCGCGCCCGCGGCGGCGCGGTCGGCGGAGCTGGCCGGTTCGTCGAGGAGCAGCACGTCGGGCCGAACCGCCAACGCGCGCGCCACGGCGACCCGCTGCACCTCGCCATCGGACAGCTCGGTGCGGTGCCGTTCGAGGAGGGACAGGAGCCCGAGTTGATCGGCGACCTCGGCCGTCCGCTTGTAGACATCCGCGCGACTGATGCCGCGGACCCGCAGCCCGAATCCAATGTTCTCGAGCACGGTACCGCGCAGCAGGATGGGCCGCTGCTCGACGAGCGTGACTCGTCGGCGCAGGGCCGTCGGCGCGCGGCGCGGCACCGGCTTACCGTCCCAAAGCACCGAGCCTTCGGTGGGGGCTTCGAGCAGCGCCAGCAGCCGGAGCAGGGTACTCTTGCCGGCGCCGTTGTGTCCCACGACCGCGAGCATGGCGCCCGCGGGCACCGCGAAGTGTTCGAGATCCAGCACGAGGCGCCCGTCATAGCGGTGGCGCACGCCGCGCAGCTCAACCACCGCCTCTCCCCTGGAGCACTTGCAGTGTGACGTTCACGAGGAGCGCGATCGCGATCAGGACGAGGCCCAGGGCGACGGCGATGCCGAAATCGCCCTGCGCGGTGTACAGCGCGACGGCCGTCGTGAGGGTGCGAGTCGAGCCGCGGATGTTGCCGCCCAGCATCATGGCCGCGCCGATTTCGGCGACGACCTGGCCGAAAGCGGCGGTAATCACGGCGGCCAGCGCGAAACGCGCCTCGCGCGCCACGGTCCAGGCCGTGAGCCAACGTCCCGCGCCCAGCGTCTCGGCGGTGCGGCGCACGCGGGGATCGACGCCTTGGACGGCGGCGGCGGAGAGCGCGGCGGCGATCGGGAGCGCGAGCAGCACGTCGCCGACGACGATCGCCTGCCACGTGTAGAGCCACCCGAGGCCGCCCAACGGACCGTGCCGCGACAGCAGGCCGAAGAGCAGCAGCCCCACGACGACCGTGGGAAAGGCGAGTGCCGTGTTGACCGCGGTGAGCGCGGCGCGCCGTCCCCAGAACCGGCGCGTCGCGAGGAGGTACCCGAGGGGGAGCCCGACGCCGCACGCGATGACGGTGGCGACGACGGCAATCTTCAGAGTGAGCAGGGCGATGCCGAAGACTTCCGCATCACCCGAGAGGAGCAGCGCGAGCGCGCGCCGGAACCCCTCGCCTAGAAATTCCATCCGACGCCGAGGCTCACCCAGGGATGCGCCGTCCACTCGTGCAGCGGGTCGAGGATCGGCACGACGCGACTGCCGTCGCCCGAGAGGTTGTGGAACGAGAGGGGATAGGTCAGGCGCCAGAAGAGCAGGCGCGTGTCGAGGTGCACGGTGAGTTTGCGCGACGCGTGCCACCGCAATCCGGTGGCCGCGCTGATCGTGAACTTCGTGCCGAACTTGTAGCCGCTCCCCGTCGTGTCACCGGGCGCGCTCAGCGGGAACGCCATTCCCAGGCCCGTCCCG
>DATHDT010000112.1:0-11391 GCA_035318905.1 Gemmatimonadales bacterium
CAAGGCGGGCCATCAAGGCTCCGTGTACGCGGTACACGTGGGGACCGGCGGCGCGTCGGCGGCCTATCATCGCGACGGCCTCGGCGGCGACAGCGGTGCCACATTCACGGTCCGTCATCTGGCGGGCCTGCGCGCGGCGCAGTTCAGGCTCCACGCCGACGCCCCCTGGCTCACAGTCCCGGACTCAGTGGATGTCGCACCGCGTGCGACCGACATCACGGTCGGGTACAACCGCAGCGCGCTCTCCGCGCCCGGTGTGTACATCGGAACCGTGACGGCGAAAAACCCGAGCGATACGCTCGCCGGGCCGCTGTTCACGCTCGTGAACACCGTGATCGTCCCGCACGAGCTGGACCAGCGGCCGCTCTACGATGAGCGGCGGGGGCTCGGTCCCGCGGCGGTGCGACGCTACTTCCTTCGCGCGCCCCAGCCCGGCTCGACGCTGCGCGCGAGCGTGACGCTGCCCGATTCGCAAAGCCAGCGCGCCACCGTTCGGTTGTACGAGCCGAACGGCGCCCCCGCGCGCTCGGCGCCCGAAGACGTCGAGGTGGGTGGGGAAGATCCCGGTACAGCCGTCGTCACGGTGCGAGGCGAGGACCTGGTGCCCGGCGTGTACGAGCTCGACATCGTGGCGCCGCCTCTGAATGCCGTCACGACGACCGTGCGTGCCGAGCTGGGGGCCGTCGCACTCAATCCATCGGGAAGCGGCGTTGAAGCGTCGAGCGTGCACGACGGCACCGTCAGCGGGCGAGTGACCCACGTCCTCGTGGGCGCGGAGCGGATGTACACGGTGAGTGGCCGGGGGCTCCCGGCGGAGACTCTGTCGGTGCGCGCGCCGGCGTGGGCGAAACGCGCCGAGGTCGACGTGCAGCTGTCGCCCGACTTGTGGGACGAGTTCACCGATTTCAGCGTCACGGTCTACGATTCGACGGGCCAACAGATCCCCGGCGCGAACGAGGCCGTGAACTACGCCTTCGGCCGGCTGAGCTTCGCGGTTCCGGAGAAGCTCGCCGGGCGGCCGCTCACGGTCGAGCTGTACCCCGCGTTCGCGCGCCTCCCCGGTCACCCCTGGAGCGGCAGCGTGCGCATTCGCTTCCTGGGCAAGGACAAACCCCTGGGAGACGGCAGCGATCTATCGGTCGTGGCCGGCGGACGCGCCGCCGTGGCCGTGCCGGTGCCCGGCGCGTCGGCGATCGACCTGCCGCCGGGGTTCGCGCCACTCGTCGAGACCCGTGTCACGACGGGCACGGCCGGAGGAGCCACGGCGGCGCGCCGCAGCGCGGTGGAGCGATGACGAAGGTCGTCCGGATCGCGGCGGGGCAGGGGTTTTGGGGGGACTGGTTGGAGGCGCCATACCGCCAGGTCACGGGCGGGCCGATCGACTACCTGATGATGGATTATCTCGCTGAAGTGACGATGTCCATCATGCAAAAACAGAAGTCTCGCGACCCTTCGCTGGGATACGCGACGGACTTCATCCCGCTGATGCAGCGGATTCTCCCCGTACTCGCGCAACGGAAGATCAAAGTCACCGCGAACGCCGGCGGCGTGAATCCCAGCGCGTGCGCGGCGGCCGTCGCGGCGGCGGCGCGCGGACTCGGCCTGCAAGGCAAACTCAAGATCGGGATCGTCACCGGCGACAATCTACTCGACCGCCTCGACGGACTGCTGGCCCGCGGGCACGCCCTCACCAACCTCGACACGGGGCGGCCGCTGCGCGACGTGCGCGACCGCGTCCTCTCGGCGAACGCCTATCTGGGGGCGTGGCCGATCGTCGACGCACTGCGGCAGGGCGCCGATATCGTGATCACCGGACGCGTCACCGACACCGGCCTGACGCTGGCACCGCTGATTCAGAGTTTCGATTGGCGCCCGGACGCCTGGGACCGTATGGCAGCGGGGACGGTGGCGGGACACATCATCGAGTGCGGCGCCCAGGCCAGCGGCGGCAACCGCCTGCTCGACTGGCAGCGCGTCCCCGATCTCGCCAACGTGGGCTACCCGATCGTCGAGGCGCACGCCGACGGCTCGTTCGAGATCGTCAAGCACCCGGGGACCGGCGGGCGCATCGACGTGCCGGGCGTCACTGAGCAGCTCGTGTACGAGATGGGGGACCCGGCGGCGTATATCACCCCAGACTGCGTGGCCGACTTTACGACGATCCAACTGCGTCAGGTCCGCAAGGATAGGGTCAGGGTGTCAGGTGTTCGGGGAAAACCCGCGACCGATAAACTCAAGGTGTCGATCGCGTACTCGTACGGCTACAAGGCGGTGGGCACGCTGGTTTACTCGTGGCCCGACGCGCTCGCGAAAGCGGAGGCCGCCGATCGGCTCCTGCGCCAGCGGCTCAAGGATCTGAAGCTCTCGTTCGAGGCCATTCACACGGAGTTCGTCGGCGTCGACGCGACGCATGGACCGCTCGCGCGCAAGGCGCGGCAAGCGGAGGATATCCCCGAGGTGCAGCTGCGGATCGGCGTCCGCGCCCGGGATCAGGATCCCGTCGATCGCTTCACGCGCGAGATCGCGCCTCTGATTCTGAACGGCCCGCCGAGCGTGACGGGATTCGCAGGAGGGCGCCCCAAACCCGAGGAGATCGTGGCGTATTGGCCGGCCCTCATCGACAAGCAGGTGGTGAAGCCGATGGTGGAGATGCTCGCCGTATGAAAAAACAACTCCTGGCGATTGCCCATGCGCGCTCGGGTGACAAGGGAGACACGGCCAACGTGGGTTTGATCGCCAAACGTCCCAAGGACTATCCGCTCCTCGTGAAGCACGTGACGGCGGCCCGCGTGGCGCGTCATTTTAAGGGCATGATCACGGGCAAGGTCGAACGTTTCGAGCTCCCGAACCTGCACGCCTTGAACTTCCTGCTGCACGGCGCGTTGGATGGCGGCGGCACGATCTCCCTCAAGACCGACGCGCAAGGCAAAGTGTTTTCGACGGCGCTGCTGCGCATGGAGATCGAGGTGTCCCGGTGAGCGATCGGGTCCAGGTGACTGTCACGGACGGCATCCTCACGGCGACGCTCAATCGTCCTGACAAGCGCAACGCCATCGATACCGCGATGATCGACGCCCTGCTCGAGACCCTCGAGCGCGCCGATCTCGACGCCGAAGTGCGCGTAGTGGCGCTGCGGGGCGCCGGCCGCGACTTCTGCGCCGGGATGGACTTGAACGAGCTGCTCGCGTCGGCCGACCACACCCCTGAGCAGAATCGCCAGGCCGCCCTTCACTTCGGCGGCATCTTCCCGCGGATGCGCCGCCTGCCGAAACCGGTGGTCGCGGTGGTGCAGGGGCGCGCGCTGGCCGGCGGCTGCGGCCTGGCGACGGGATGCGACATCGTCCTCGCCGCCAAGTCGGCCCAATTCGGATATCCCGAGGTGCAGCGCGGCTTCGTGCCGGCCATCGTCATGGCCCTGCTGCGGCGCGCGGTGGGCGAGAAAGTGGCGTTCGACCTGGCGGCCACGGGCCGGTCGCTCGACGCGGGCCAGGCGGCGGCGGTGGGGCTCGTGTCGCGGGTCTACGAGGATGCCGACTTCGAAGCGCAGGCCGGCGTGGTCTTGCGCGGGCTCGCGGCCTCCAGTCCCTCAGCCCTCGCCTTCACGAAGCAACAGTTCTACCAACTCGATGGGCTCGGCTTCGAGGAGGGCATCCGCCTCGGCGCGGATGTCAACGCGGTGAGCCGCAGCACCCCGGACTTCCGCGCCGCGCTGACGGCATTTCTCAAGAAGTGAACGTCGTCACCGCCAAGGCATGGCTCGGCGGTGCTGGGGTGGTCGTCGGGCTCGCGGGCATGGCGCTCGACGTGCGCTGGCTCATCTGGGTGGCGGTGGCCCTGCTTCTCACAGCGTTCCTGCTGCGTTTCGTGAGGCGATGATCGGCGCGCTGCTCGCCCTGCAGGCGATCCTGCATGTCGCCCACACGACGACGTCCCCGCGCCTCGACGGCGTCCCCGACGAGCCCGTCTGGCTCACGGCGGATTCCATCACTGACTTCACCCAACAGGAGCCCGCGGAGGGTCGCCCCGCCAGCGAACGGACCGTCGTGCGAATCCTCGCCACGCCGCGCGGCCTCTACGTCGGCCTGTGGGCGTACGACACCCGGCCCGCCGTGATTCGGCATGCCCAGTTGCGCCGCGATGCCGAGTTCGAGTCCGACGACTCGTTCTCGATTCTGCTCGATCCCTTGAATGATCGCCGCTCCGGCCTCGTGTTCACCGTCAATCCGAACGGGGCGTTGGAGGACGCCGAAGTCGTCAGCTTCGCGGACGACAACGAAGAGTGGGATGGCGTCTGGGATGCGCGCGCGCGAATCACGGCGACGGGCTGGACCGCCGAGGTGCTCATCCCGTGGCAGACCCTGCGCTATCGCGCGGGCGAGTCACGCTGGGGGGCGAACTTTCGACGCGTCGTCCGCCGCACCAACGAGCACGTCCTGTGGCGCGCCTGGCGACGCACGGAAGGTCTGCTGTTCATGGCGGCGGAGGGCGCGTTGGACGGGCTCACCGACCTGCCGAGTCGCAGCCGGGTCGAGCTCCGGCCCTACGTCGCGGCGACCGGGGCCACGCGCGAGCTCGAGTACCGCGCCGACGGCAGTGACAGCATCCTCGCCCTGGGGGAAGGCACCGCGAAGCTCGGGCTCGACGCGAAAGTCGCCCTGAGCGGCGCGCTCACTTTGGACTTGACGACCAATACCGACTTCGCTCAAGTCGACGTGGACCGGCAGGTCGTCAATCTGACGCGATTCCCGTTGTTCTTTCCCGAGAAGCGACCGTTCTTCCTCGAGTCCGGCAGCCTCTTCGACTTCGGCAGAGCGGGGCAGCAGCAGTTGTTCTACAGCCGGCGCATCGGCCTCGCCGCCGACGGCACGCCGATCCCCCTCGTGGCCGGTGCGCGGCTCACGGGACGGGTCGGCCGACAGCGCGTCGGTGTGCTCGCCGTGCGAACCGGGGGCGCCGAAGACGCCTGGGACTTCGTCACGCGCGCGCGCCGCGATGTCCTGGCAGACGGGTTCGTGGGCGCGATGCTCACGAGTCGCTCGGCGCCGGGCCAGCGCGGCCCCGGCCTCGGCGGAGGCGTCGATTTTAATCTCCCATTCCTCGTTCGCGGCCAAAACCTCGTGGTCCTGGGCTTCGCGAGCGCGCAACGGGACTCCGCGGGGGCGCCGGTCGGCGGGGCGGCGCGGTTGGGGATCGACTATCCCAACGATCGCTGGGACAACTTCGTCGGCGTGAACGTCATCGGCGCCGCGTTTGACCCGGCGTTGGGGTTCGTGACCGAGACCGGCATCATCCGGCACACCGGCCACATCGACTACTTCCCCCGACCCCACAGGTGGGGAATCCGTCGATTGCACACCGGGTTCTCGTGGGACGTGACGACCCTGCTCGACGGCCCCCGCTCGCATGCCGCGTTCGAGGTTCTGCCCCTGGGCGGCGAGCTCGAGAGCGGCGACGAGTTCGCGGTGGTTTTGCAGCGCTTCGAGGACGTCCCCGATTCCCCGTTTGAGATCTTCCCCGGCGACACCGTCGCCGCCGGCCAGTACTGGTACAATCGCGCCGAGGTGAGCATCGAGAGCTCGGCGGGCCGTCCCGTCGGGTTCGATCTCACCGCATCCGCAGGGGGTTTCTATACGGGCACGGCGACCGAGGTGTCGACCGCGTTGACGATTCGGACTGCCCCGCACCTCATCACGAACCTCGAGTTCGAACAGCAGAACGTGCGCCTGGCGACGGGCCGGTTCATCGCCCGGTCCACGCGGCTGCGCCTCGACGTCGCCGCATCGCCACGTCTTTCCACCACACTCTTTCTCCAGCACGACAACGAGTCGGACCGGCTGCGTCTCAACGCCCGGTTCCACTGGATCCCGAAGCCGGGGAGCGATCTCTATGTGGTGTGGAACAGCGGCTGGCCCACGGGTCTCAGCGGCGGGATTCCGTGGAGCCGTCCCCAACGGGGACAGCTGACCGGCAAGTTCGTGTACTACTTCAGGCAGTGACCACCGGTTAGCTTTCCTGCATGACACGTCTCAACGTTCCCATGTACGATCCCGACATGGTGCGCCCGATGCGGGAGGAGCTGACGCGCCTCGGCTTCACCGAGATGCGCACACCGGATGAGGTAGATCGTGTGCTGGCCAGCGAGAAGGCCCCGACACTCGTCGTGGTCAACTCGGTCTGCGGCTGCGCGGCACGCAACGCCCGGCCCGCCGCGGCGCTCGCCATTCAGCATACGCGCCGGCCGGCACGGCTCACGACGGTGTTCGCCGGGCAGGACGCCGATGCCACGGCGCGCGCCCGCGGCTACTTCACCGGGTACGCGCCGTCGTCGCCCCAGATCGCGCTCCTCAAGGACGGACAAGTCGTCTTCATGCTCGAGCGCAGGAACATCGAGGGCCGGAATGCGCGCGATATCGCGGCCGATTTGACAGCCGCGTTCGACAAGTTCTGCTGACCCCCCCGGCGGATCTCCCGGCGGCCATCGAAACGGCGTGGACCCTGGTGCGCGCCGCCCCGGGGGTTCTGACAGAGCGCGAAGGCTGATCCCGCTGTGGCGGTCCCTGGTCCCGCACGCGGTGCCAGATCCGGCCGCATGGGTACAGGCTGTTTCCTAGAGGATCTTCCCCCGCCGTATGCGGAAGTCCACGATCTCCCTCATCCAGCTGAGCAGCGAATCCTGTTGGGCGAGGGGCACGCCGGCGATCTCGTGGCGGCGCCAGCCCTTCATGATGTCCGCGTCCTGCGTCCACACGCGTACCCGCTCACGCTTGACCAGCCGCTCCCAGTTCTGGGCGACGACGGGCCGCACGTAGAGTACGCGCACCGTCACGCTCCGGGACAGGTATTCCAGAGGACTCATGTCGACCTTGGCGAACTTCTGTTCGGTCGTCAGGCGACCCGCTCCAGGGAAGTCCGGCTGACCATCCGTAAACATGACGACGTTGAGCGGCGCCAGCACCAGGTTCTGTCGCCGGATGTGGACCGAGAGCCGTTGGAAGAAGCCGTTGTAGTCGGTGATCGGATCGGTCTCGGGGAACCAGGCCCTGAGCGACGCCGCGATTTCCTGCGACGTTTTCTCCGTCAGGTCCTGAATCGGGTGGAACGACTTGGGCTGGCCCGGCCGCTCGCCGCCCAACGAGCCCACGAAAATCTCCGTGTTCTGCTGCATGCCATCGATGCCGTGCAAGTGGGCGTAGATGTAGAGCGCCGCGAAATCGATCGCATCGTTGAAATAGGGGGTCGCGCGAAATGAGCCCGACACGTCGATCCCGACCACGAGCGTCGATTTGGGCGGCTTGGCGTTCGCGGACGGCTTGCACGTGACCACCGCAGCGACGAGCGCCAGCGGTAACAGCACTCTGGCGCGCATTAGTGTCCCCCCTCCGCTCCGGCCTTGCCCGCGAACGGCGTGCTGGCGAGGACCTCGTCGATCGAGCGGAACGGCAGCGAGAAGTGCGGCTTGCCGACGACCGCCACGATCAAGAAGTTGAACCCCGCAGCGAGGAGCTGGAGGATCGGCAAGGACATCAGCTCGAAGACCTCCTTGCCCTCCTTCTTGAACCACTCGCGCTCCGCCTTCAACGCGTTGATCGGCCCCTTCCAGAAATCGAGGCCCGCCGGCGTGCCGCCCTGGGCACCGCCGCCGAACTCCTGGCCCATCGCCGTCCGTCCCAGCAGGCCGAGCATCGCCGGCGCGCCGAACCGGCCGAACAGGAACCACGTCATGCCGCGGACGCCGACCCAGGCGAACATCGCCAAGCCGATGGTGCCGTACACGCCCAGCGTGAACCCATTCTGCGCGAGCCACGGCGTGATCGCATCGACCAGCTCACGGTACAGGAACAGCACCTCGAACAGCGCCACCGCGAACTCGACGGCGATCATCGCGACGATCTGCCCGATCTGGCGGGTCTTGATCGCGTCGTTCAACACCTGGATACAGGCGAAACTGCCCGCGATCAGGATGTATAAGAAGATCCAGAGAATCGGGACCATGAAGAGCGGGTTCACATCATAGCCCGTGATCCCGGCGAGCAGCTCCGACATCGTGGGGCGCAGCGTGAACGTGAAGATCGTCGCTTCGACCGCCGACCAGATGATCAACAGGAAGAACGAAGGCCACGGGACGCCGGGCCGGCGCGAGGTGGCGTCGAGCATGGCGAGCGGGGAGGTGACCGCGCCCTTCACGGTGCCCCAGACGAGCTGCACCGCGGCCTTGAGCAAGCCCCACATCCAACCCACGAGCACGACGAGAAAACGCACGAGTCCCGCCCAGTAGAACCAGGACATGCGCAGCCCATCCCACCAGGACATCAGGAGTCCGGTCAGGAGGGACCCGGCGCGCCCCAAACGGAACGGGATTGTGAATACGGAGACCATCGTCCCCCAGGTCCCGAGCACCAGCACCGTCGCCGGCGGAGCCAGGAGCAGGCATTTGCCCAGCACGGCCCAGAACGAGCCGTAGAAAAGCTGCTGGGCCAGGTACACATCCCACTGGGCGAGCAACAAGACCCCGCTCCAGACGACGCCCCCCAGCTGGGAGAGAATACTGACCCACTGTTGGTTCTGGGCGGCAGATTCTTGTATGGCCACATGACCCTCACTTTGGAGTGAGATCGCGGATCTACATCGGAAAAAACGGTCAGGGCGCGGCGCCTCATTGATATAGACCGCGCCGCCCCTGTCAAGCGTTGCGCTCGTGATGCAGGTCACGAGGTGCCTGCGCCTTGCGCAAAACGCCCCCCCCGGGCTACTCATCTGGGGTGCCGGACGACATGCCGAAACGACTGATCGTTGTTGGTGACCGTGTGCTCATCACGCCGGAGGAAGGCGAGGAGCGCACCAACGTCGGCCTCTACCTCCCCCCTACCGCGCTCGAAGGCCGTCAGGTGCAGGGCGGTCGCATCATCGCGACGGGCCCCGGCACGCCGATGGCCGAGCCGGCGAGCATGGACGAGGAACCGTGGAAGATTCACGGCGCGGAGGTGAAGTACGTGCCGATGCAGGCCGAAGTCGGCGACTACGCGTTGTTCTTCCGGAAAGCGTCCGTCGAGATCACGTTCGAAGGCAAGACGCATCTCGTCGTGCCACAAGCGGCGATTCTGGTTCTCGTACGCGGGGGGGGCGGAGCGCATGGCTGACATCGGGTGGGCGCGGAGTCGCGGCAATCGCGCCGAGAAACAAGGGCTGCGCCGCGGCGCCTGGTACCGCGTGGTGGAAGACGAGAAAAAGGACTATGTGGTG
Organism: Gemmatimonadales bacterium; assembly: GCA_035318905.1. Taxonomy (GTDB): domain Bacteria; phylum Gemmatimonadota; class Gemmatimonadetes; order Gemmatimonadales; family GWC2-71-9; genus 20CM-2-65-7. The sequence goes on from DATHDT010000112.1 coordinate 9,241, forward strand.
TTGGACGTGCACCACGTGGAGTTGCGCATGGAGCGGGGGGACGTCGAGATCCGCAAGGATCCGCCCACGACCTGGAGCGTCGTCCGCGAACCGCATCTCGTGTGCCCCGGCTGCCACGCACGCTACGTCGTCGCGGAAGGGGCGAAGGACGCGAAGTGCCCCGAGTGCTCCCGGACCTATCCGATCGACTGGAAGGACGCGGGGTAAGGCGACGGTAGGTAAAGCGACGGTCGACAAAACGACGGGAGGTAAGACGACGGCTACGCTCGTTTCGCCGCGCTCGCAACGGCAGCATAGAGTTTCCAAGTCAGCATTCCCGCCTGTCGTCGCAGTCGATCCAGGACCTTCCACTCTGAATCATCAATCAGGTTGAGATCACGCGCCACGCGTAGCGTGTACGAAAGCTCTGCCAGAGAACCCAGACTGATGTCGAGAAACCGTCTGAATTCCCTGGGGCCCCGCTTAGCAGAGCCTTCGACAATGTTCACGGCCGAGGAGAAGGCGGCGCGGCGAGCCTGGGAGGTGAGGCCATAGAGCTCGTGTTTGGGGAACCCTTTCGTCGCCTCGTACACGGCGAGAAGGAGTTGATGGCACAACTGCCAAGCCTGGAGCTTCTCGTATCCGAGCACGAACCATCATGCTGGACGACCGTCAACACCCATGCAAACTCGACTTATCCGCCGTCGCTTCATCTACCGCCGGTTCACCTATAATTCCGGCGGCACGTACGGTGTCGGCGCGGGCGCCTTCACGTCCGGGTTCGCTCCGCGCTCACACAGATGCTCGAGTAGTTCGATCTGACGCTTTTGGATGTGCCACAGCTCGTGCCACTGCTTGAACCGCAGCGAATCCATTTTGTCGTGTAGGTCCCGAATCTCGATCTCCGCCATCAGGTTGATCTCGTAGTCCTGGGTCGCGTGCATTCGATCCTTCTCGGACTGCCGGTTCTGGCTCATCATGATGACGGGGGCCTGGAGGGCCGCGAGCGTGGACAGGACCAGGTTCAAGAGAATGAACGGGTAGGGATCGAAGGGATGCGTGGCCAGCACCCACGAGTTGACCACCATCCAGACCAGCAGGATGCCTCCGAATATTCCGATGAACGGCCAGCTGCCGCCAAAACGAGCCACGCGGTCGGCTACGCGCTGACCGAAGGTCATGTTCGCATCGAAGTCCTTGTGCACCACGCCGCTGACTCGGCCCCGTCGCGTAATCTTCGAGACCACGGAGTGCTCGATCTCCGAGAGCTTCCGGTACTCCGCCTCGAGGTAGCCGACGAACTTCTTCGCCCGGTATTGCTCCAAGCAGTTCGGACAGATGCCGCGCTTCCCCTCCCACTCCGGCCGGTCCGCCTTAATCAGGTCGATGATGCGATTCTCGAGCTTCTGCGGGGAGCGCAGCGAACGGCCGTCCACCGGCGAATCGCACAGCGAGCAGGTCACCTTCGGCACAACGCCTCCTAGGGCTGGGGCAAGCTCATCTGCAGGTTGCGGACGATGAAGGCCCACCGGTCGGTCTGTTCGTCGATGATCTTCGCGGTGGGCTTACCGGCACCGTGGCCGGCCTTGGTCTCGATACGGATCAGGACTGGGGCCGGGCCGCCCTGCGCCGCTTGCAAAGCCGCGGCGAACTTGAACGAGTGCCCGGGCACCACGCGATCGTCGTGATCGGCGGTCGTGACCAAGGTTGCCGGGTATCGGGTACCGGGTTTCAGGTGGTGCAGCGGAGAGTACGCATACAGAAACGGGAAGTGAGCGCTACTGTCGGCGGACCCGTACTCCGTGACCCACGCCCACCCGATCGTGAACTTGTGGAAGCGCAGCATGTCCATCACGCCGACCGCGGGGAGCGCCGCGCCGAACAGCTCGGGGCGCTGCGTCATGGCGGCGCCGACCAGGAGCCCCCCGTTCGAGCCGCCGCCGATCGCCAGCTTCGCTGGGGACGTGTAGTGCTCGGCGACCAAGTATTCGGCTGCCGCGATGAAGTCATCGAACACGTTCTGCTTGCGCAGCTTGGTGCCGGCTTCGTGCCACTCTGTGCCGTATTCGCCACCGCCACGCAGGTTTGCCATCGCGAAGACGCCGCCCCTTTCGAGCCAGACCGCGCGAGACACGCTGAAGCCGGGTGTCAGGCTGATGTCGAACCCGCCGT